>NZ_JBHWUI010000025.1:0-68987 GCF_042737525.1 Kitasatospora sp. NPDC059973
GGCGGGGGACGCTCCGGGCGCCGCGGCGCGCGCCTGGGGTGCGGACGGCCCGCCGGGCGCCGGGCCGGCGGCGGTGTCCGGCCGGGGCAGCGTGGAGCCGTCCCTGGCGACCCGCTCGTCGGTGCGGCCGATCAGCCAGTCCCGGCTGGGGACGACCAGGCCGGCCGGGGTGAAGGCGATCCGGCGCAGCTCGGACTGCGGGCCGTTGTCCTTGCGCCACATGCTCGCCACGATGTCCACCGCCTCCTGCGGCGTCTCGGCGAACTCCAGGCCGGCGTAGACCGGGGCGCAGGCGTCCAGGCCGAGGTCCTGGGCGGTGAGCCGGCGGCCGAGCCGGCGGGTGAACACCTCGGCGATCAGCGCCGGGGTGGCCCCGCGCGGCTGCTGGCCGCGGAGCCAGCGGGTGACCGAGGTCTTGTCGTACCGCAGGTCCAGGCCGTGCTCCAGGCCGAGCTGGTCGACCCGGCGGGCCAGGCCGGCGTGCGAGAAGCCGGCCTCCTCGATCAGGGCGGCCAGCTGGCCGTTCTGCGGAGCCGGACCGGTGCTCACCGCGGCCGGTGGCGGGGCGGGCGCGGGTGCGACGGGCGCGTCCGCGGGCGCCGGGGCGCTCCGGTGCCGTGCGGTCGTGACCTGCGCGGGCAGCCGCATATCGTCGGCGGCCGGGGCCTCGGGGGCGTCCGGAAGGGCCCGGCCGACCGGACCTCGGTGCTGGTCGAGCGGGTCGAGCGGTCCGTACGCCGGGCTGTCGGTTGCAGGCCGTTGGGGCATAGTCAGTCAACACCTCTCGGACGCCGTACCGGCTCCACCAGCACTTCGGCTGCCTGTGGCGGCGCCCCCTGTCGGGAATCGGCGTGAATGTAGCGAGCATTCGGGCGCTATGGGCGGTTCTGACCGAGCAATCCTCCGAACGGGTGAAGCATCGGCGCCCATTGTGGGGAAGCCCGAGCGGCACGGGTTTGGCCCGGGGCGGCCGAACCGCCGATCGGCCCTCGTAGCGGTGACCACCACAGGGCGCCCGGCCGCTGTGGTACGCCATCACATGGGAGCCGGGCCGCCGACTTCCTACCGTTCTCGGCCATGGACACCACTTCAGCCCGCCCGCTCGACGGCCGTACGGCCCTGGTCACCGGGGCCGCCTCGGGCATCGGCCGGGCCTGCGCCGAAGCCTTCGCGGAGGCCGGCGCCCGGGTCTACGTCGTCGACCTCGCGGCCGCCCCGGCCCGGGAGCTCGCCGAGCGGATCGGCGGCGTGGCGCACGTCGCCGACCTCGCCGACCCGGAGGCGGTGGAGGCGCTGCCGGACGACGCCGACATCGTGGTCAACAACGCCGGCCTCCAGCACGTCGCGCCCGTCCACGAGTTCCCGATCGAGCGCTTCACCCTGATCCAGCGGGTGATGGTCGAGGCCCCGTTCCGCATCCTGCGCCGCACCCTGCCCCACATGTACGCGCGGGGCTGGGGGCGGGTGGTCAACATCTCCTCCGTGCACGGCCTGCGGGCCAGCGCCTTCAAGTCGGGCTACGTGACGGCGAAGCACGCCCTGGAGGGTCTGAGCAAGACGGTCGCGCTGGAGGGCGCGCCCCACGGCGTCACCAGCAACTGCGTCAACCCGGGGTACGTGCGCACCCCGCTGGTGGAGCGGCAGATCGCCGACCAGGCGCTCGCGCACGGCATCCGCGAGGACGAGGTGGTGGAGCAGATCATGCTCGACCGGCCCGCCGTCAAGCGGCTGATCGAACCCGACGAGGTGGCGCAGCTGGCCCTCTGGCTCTGCTCCGCGCACGCCTCCTACATCACCGGCGCCAGCCTCCCCGTCGACGGCGGCTGGACCGCCCGCTGATGCCCCCGCACCCCACTCCCCCCTTCGAGGTGACCCCGCCCATGGCCAGTTCCCCCGCCGTCGCGAGACCAGGCTCCCCCCTCTGGAAGGTGGTCGGTGCCAGCCTCATCGGCACCACCATCGAGTGGTACGACTACTTCCTCTACGGCACGGCCGCGGCGCTCGTGTTCGGCAAGGTGTTCTTCCCGGCGAGCGATCCGCTGACCGGGACCCTGCTCGCCTTCCTCACCTACGCGATCGGCTTCGCCGCCCGGCCGCTGGGCGCGCTGGTCTTCGGGCACTTCGGCGACCGGGTCGGCCGCAAGCGGCTGCTGGTGGTGAGCCTGCTGCTGATGGGCGGCTCGACCACGCTGATCGGCCTGCTGCCGACGTACCACCAGATCGGCGCCGCCGCGCCGGTGCTGCTGACCGTGCTGCGGCTGGTGCAGGGCTTCGCGCTCGGCGGCGAGTGGGGCGGCGCGGTCCTGCTGGTCTCCGAGCACGGGGACGCGCGCAGGCGTGGCTTCTGGGCGTCCTGGCCGCAGGGCGGCGCCCCCGCGGGCAACCTGCTGGCGGCGGGCGTGCTGTCGCTGCTCACCACCGTGCAGTCGGACGCCACCTTCCTGTCCTGGGGCTGGCGGGTGCCGTTCCTGCTGTCGGCGCTGCTGGTGGCGGTCGGCATGTGGATCCGGCTGGCGGTGGACGAGTCGCCGCTGTTCCAGCAGGCGCTGGCGGCCGCCGAGGCCCGGAAGGCGGCCGGCCGGGCGGTGGAGCAGCCCCCGCTGGTGGCGGTGCTGCGCCACCACTGGCGGGAGGTGCTGGTGGCGATGGGTGCCCGGATGGCGGAGAACATCTCGTACTACGTGATGACCACCTTCGTGCTGGCCTACGCGGTGACCCAGGTGCACCTGCCGAAGCAGACCGCGCTGAACGCGGTGCTGATCGCCTCGGCGATCCAGTTCGCGCTGATCCCGGTGTTCGGGGCGCTCTCCGACCGGGTCGGGCGCAAGCCGGTGTACCTGGTGGGCGCGGTGGGCGTCGGGGTCTGGGCGTTCGTCTTCTTCGGGCTGGTGGACACCCGCTCGTTCGGCTCGCTGCTGCTGGCGGTGACCGTCGGGCTGGTCTTCCACAGCGCGATGTACGCGCCGCAGGCGGCCTTCTTCTCCGAGATGTTCGCGACCCGGATGCGCTACTCGGGCGCCTCCATCGGCGCCCAGTTCGCCTCGGTGGCGGCCGGCGCCCCGGCCCCGCTGATCGCGACGGCGCTGCTGAAGGACTACGGCAGCTCGACGCCGATCGCGGTGTACGTCGCCGTCGCGGCGGTGATCACCGTCCTCGCGGTGCTCTGCGCCCGGGAGACCCGCGGCCGGGACCTGACCGAGGCCGACCCGGAGGCCGGTGCGCAGGCCGGTGCGCAGGACCGGGTGGCGGGTGCGCCGGAGAGCGCCGCCGGCACCAGGACCGCGCGGGCCTGACGGACCGGTGGCCGGCGCCCACGCCCCCGTGCGCGCCGGCCACCCGCACCGGCCACCCGCGCCCCCCGGGCCGAGCGGCTACGATCGCGCTTCCGTCCCTGGGGTAGCGACCCACTGCCGATTGGCGGCCGTACCGTGAACGACCCCCGTCCCGAGACCGGCGCGGCACCCGCGCTACGGCGGTTGCTCGACCTCCTGGCCTCCGGGGCCGCCACCGAGGACTTCGCCGAGGTCCTGGCCGACGCCCGCCGCCGGGGGGCGCCGGCCGCCGTGCTGAGCGCGATCGACGACGCCACCTGGCAGGCGCTGCGGGTGCACCGGACGCTGCGTCAGCACCGCCGCCGCGAGGCCGAGCTGACGGCGCTCTTCGACACCGCCGGGGACCTCGCCGCCTCCCGGGACCTGGACACCGTGCTCCAGGCGATCGTCCGCCGGGCCCGGCTGCTGCTCGGCACCGACACCGCCTATCTGACCCTCCCGGACGAGGCCGCCGGCGACACCTACATGCGGGTCACCGACGGCTCCGTCTCGGTGCTCTTCCAGACCCTGCGGCTGAGCCTGGGCGACGGCCTCGGCGGCCTGGTCGCCCAGACCGCCCGCCCGTACGCCACCCCCGACTACCGGACCGACGAGCGGTTCCACCACACCGGCACGATCGACGCGGGCGTGCTGGACGAGGGCCTGGTGGCGATCATCGGAGTGCCGCTGCTGCTCGGCGGGCGGGTGATCGGGGTGCTGTTCGCCGCCGACCGCGCCCCGCGCGCCTTCTCCCCCGACGAGGTCGCGCTGCTCTGCTCGCTGGCCGCGCACGCCGCGATCGCGCTGGACACCGCCAAGTCGCTGGCCGACACCCGGGCCGCGCTGGCCGGGCTGAACAGCGCCAATGAACTGATCCGGGCCCACGCCGCCGCCGTCCAGCGGGCCGAGCAGGGCCACGACCGGCTCACCGACCTGGTGCTGCGCGGCGCCGAGGTGCCGGACGTCGCCGCCGAGGTCGCCGCCCTGCTGGGCGGCGAGGTGGCGGTCCTGGACACCGAGGGCGACCCGCTGGCCGGCCGGGCCGGACCCGCCGAGGGGCTGGCCGGGGCCGTCGCCGCCTCCCGGGCCGAGGGCCGGTCGGTGCGGCACGGCGAGGACTGGGTCTGCGCCGTGCTGGCCGGCCAGGAGCCGCTGGGCACCCTCGTGCTGCGCGGGCGGCCGGGCCTGGAGGACGCCGACCGGCGGCTGTTCGAACGGGCCGCCGTGGTCACCGCGCTGCTCCTGCTGCTGCGCCGCTCGGTGGCCGAGACCGAGAACCGGGTGCGCGGCGAGCTGCTGGCCGACCTGCTGACCGCCCCCGACCGCGACCCGGCCGGCCTGACCGCACGCGGGCGCCAGCTCGGCGTGGACCTCGGCCGCCCGCACCTGGTGCTGGTGGCGGAGCCGGCCGGCGCCCCCGGCACCGCGGCGACCGACCGCGGCCGGCTGGCGGGCGCGGCGGGGCGCTACCTGTTCGGCTCGCGCGGCATCAGCGCGGAGCACGGCGAGGCCGTGGTCCTGCTGCTCCCGGAGGACGCCCCGGCGGGCCCCGCGGGTGCGGCGGGCCCGGCGTCCGCCCAGCAGGCGGCCGAGCTGGCCGCCGAGCGGCTGGCCCGGCTGGCCGGGTTCCCGGTCACCGTGGGCGCCGGCCGTCCCGCCGCCGGGCCGGTCGCGCTGGCCTCCTCGTACGCCGAGGGCCTGCGCTGCGTCCGGGCCCTGCGGGTGCTCGGCCGGGCCGGGGACGGCGCCTCGGCCCGCGACCTGGGCTTCCTCGGCGTGCTGCTCGGCGACGGCCACGACGTCGACGGCTTCGTCGGCGCGACGCTCGGCCCGCTGCTGGAGTACGACGCCCGGCGCGGCACCGAACTGGTCCGCACCCTGCGCGCCTACTTCGACTGCGGCGGCAGCCTGACCCGGGCCAAGGACGAGCTGCACGTGCACGTGAACACCGTGGTGCAGCGGCTGGACCGGGTCGAGGCGCTGCTGGGCCCGGACTGGAACCGGCCCGAGCGCGCGCTGGAGCTCCAGCTGGCGCTGCGCCTCCAACTGCTCGCCGGCGCCTGAGCCGGGGTGCTCCCCGGGCCTTCCCGGGGCGCTCCCGGGGTCGCTGCGGGCGGTTCGGGCCGGTCGTCCACCGCATTCGGGCACCTGAACGACCGGCCGGGGCTCGGGCGTACAGTGGCGAGGTTGGTCTCGAACGCCGGGCAAGGAGCAGCAGTGGCCACAGAGCGCGACGAGGTGGGCGCATGAGCGGGAACGTACGGTTCGTGCGCCTGGGCACCGGCGACGGTGCCGTCCCCTACCAGGAGGCCTGGGAGGAGCAGCAGCGGCTGCACGCCCTGCGGGTCGCGGACGAGATCCCCGACACCGTGCTGCTGCTGGAGCACCCCCCGGTGTACACGATGGGCCGCCGCACCAACCCGGCCGACCTGCCGCTGGACGGCACGCCGGTGGTCGAGGTCAACCGGGGCGGCGAGATCACCTGGCACGGCCCCGGCCAGCTGGTCGGCTACCCGATCGTGAAGCTCCCCGAGCCGATGGACGTCGTCGCCTACGTGCGCCGGCTGGAGGAGGCCCTGATCCGGGCCTGCGGCGAGTTCGGCGTGGAGACCACCCGGATCGAGGGCCGCAGCGGGGTCTGGGTGCTCGGCGCGAGCATCCCGGACGCGGTGGTCGACCCGGCGCAGGTGGTGGACATCGGCAAGCTCACCCTGCGGATGGGCCTGCCGCTGGGCATCGACCCGCGGCTGGCCGGCCCCGAGTACGCGCCGTCCAACGCCGGGCAACGCGGCGACGACCGCAAGCTCGCCGCGATCGGCGTCCGCGTCTCGCGCGGGGTGACGATGCACGGCTTCGCGCTGAACTGCAATCCGGACATGACCTGGTTCGACCGGATCGTGCCCTGCGGCATCCGGGACGCGGGCGTGGCCTCGCTCTCCGGTGAGCTGGGCCGCGACTTCGAAGTCGGCGAGGCGCTGTCCGTGGTCGAGAAGCGCCTGGCGGAGGTGTTCGCCGAACTGCCGGAACCGGCACTCGGCCGCTGAGCCCGCTCCCGGGGGCCGACCGACCTCGCCACCCGGGAATCTACCGGCCGGTAGCACTGTTGCCCTGCGTTTGCGGGCCACGGGCCCGGCGAAGGCCGTACAAGCACAGGCGTACCCTGGGGGTACCCCGTCTAGTTCTAGGAGTCGCACGTGTCCGCTGTCGCACCCGACGGCAGGAAGCTGCTCCGCCTGGAGGTCCGCAACAGCGAGACCCCCATCGAGCGGAAGCCCGAGTGGATCAAGACCCGCGCGAAGATGGGGCCGGAGTACAACGCCCTCCAGTCGCTGGTGAAGAAGGAGGGGCTGCACACGGTCTGCCAGGAGGCCGGCTGCCCCAACATCTTCGAGTGCTGGGAGGACCGCGAGGCGACCTTTCTCATCGGCGGTGACCAGTGCACCCGCCGCTGCGACTTCTGCCAGATCGACACCGGCAAGCCCGCCGACTTCGACCGTGACGAGCCGCGCCGCGTCGCCGAGTCCATCGTGACCATGGACCTCAACTACGCCACCATCACCGGCGTCGCCCGCGACGACCTGGCGGACGGCGGCTCCTGGCTGTACACCGAGACGGTGCGCCAGGTGCACGCGCTGACCGCCGGCCGCGAGAGCGGCCGCACCGGCGTCGAGCTGCTGATCCCCGACTTCAACGCCGTCCCGGAGCAGCTGGCCGAGGTCTTCTCGTCCCGCCCCGAGGTGCTGGCGCACAACGTCGAGACGGTGCCGCGGATCTTCAAGCGGATCCGCCCGGCGTTCCGCTACGAGCGCTCGCTGGACGTCATCACCCAGGCCCGCGCGGCCGGGCTGGTGACCAAGTCCAACCTGATCCTGGGCATGGGCGAGACCCGCGAGGAGGTCAGCCAGGCGCTGGCCGACCTGGTCGGCGCCGGCTGCGAGCTGATCACCATCACCCAGTACCTGCGCCCGTCGCTGCGCCACCACCCGGTCGAGCGCTGGGTGAAGCCGCACGAGTTCGTCGAGCTGCAGCAGGAGGCCGAGGAGCTCGGCTTCGCCGGGGTCATGTCCGGCCCGCTGGTGCGGTCCTCGTACCGCGCCGGGCGGCTGTACCGGCAGGCGCTGGAGCACCGCGAGCGGACCGCGGCGGTCTGACCGCGTCCGGTCGTGTTCCGGCCGCGGCCCGTCGTGTTCCGGTCGCGGCCGCGGGGCCGGTTGCGGCCGGAGGCCGCTGCGGGGTCGTTCCGGCGCGGGGCCCCGGTCTGGTCCGGTCCGGCCGCCGTCCGGTGTGAGCCATCTGAGGGGCGGAGCTACGGCTCCGCCCCTTCGGGTTCACCGGGCTTTGACTGACGGGTCACGGGCTGGTAACACGGAGTGGTGAGGATGGAAGCGTTCGAATCATTTCCGCCACACGATCCACCCTGTGATCCACCACGAGATCCGTGACGAGATCCACGACAGGATCCGCCACAAGAGGAGCTGTTCGACATGCAGGTCGGCATCCGGTCGGTGGGCACCGCGCTGCGGCTGGCCGAGAGCGTGCTGCTCGCGGGCGGGCAACGACAGGCCCGGCGCAACGCCTGGGCCGCGGTCTGCGAGAACCGCCGCTACGCGGCGGACCGCGAGCGCGCCACGGCGCCGGGAGGCCCCGTGGCGGAGTCCGCGCGCCGTTAGGGCCCCTCCGGCGCCGCCCCCGCGCGACCACTGTGCGCGACCGTCCCGGGGCACCCGGGTCACGGTTCGGTGCGAACGGGTACCCGGGCTTGGTTATCCCGTACCGACGGCACGTACCATGAGCGTTATGGCGAGGGAAACATCCGAGAACCCCGGGCGACTGAAGCAGATCCGCCTGGCATACACCATGACCAAGAAGGTCGACACCAAGATCGGCCTGATCATCGCCGGCGTCGGCCTGCTGACCTTCGGCGTGTTCCTCGCCATCGGCTTCGCGATCGACCACCCGATCTATCTGGGCATCCTGGGCTTCATCGTGGCTTTCCTGGCCATGGCGATCGTCTTCGGGCGCCGGGCCGAGCGCGCGGCGTTCGGGCAGATGGAAGGGCAGCCGGGGGCCGTGGCGGCGGTGCTGAACAACATCAAGCGAGGCTGGAGCGCGAGCTCCACCCCGGTGGCGGTCACCCGTAACCAGGACGCGGTCTACCGCGCCGTGGGCCGGGCCGGCATCGCGCTGATCGGCGAGGGCAACCCGAACCGGGTCCGCCAGCTGCTGGCGTCCGAGAAGAAGAAGATGGCCCGGGTCGTCGGCGACGTGCCGGTGCACGACATCGTGGTGGGCACCGGCGAGGGCGAGATCCCGCTCAAGAAGCTGCAGGTCCACCTGATGCGACTGCCCCGCGCGATCACACCCGCCCAGGTCACCGAGACCAACGACCGCCTCCGCGCGCTGGGCGACCTGCTCTCCAAGGCGCCGATCCCCAAGGGCCCGATGCCCAAGGGCGCCCGGATGCCCAAGGGCGGCCAGGTCCGCTGACCCCCTCCCCCATCGACGCGAACGGCCCCGCCGCGGAATCTCCGCTGCGGGGCCGTTCGTCGTTCCGGGGGGTGCCGTGGGGCGGCGTCCGTTAGATGCGGACCTCGACCGTGCCGACCGCCTTGTCGTGCAGGCCGCGGGTGTCGCGGTCCCACACCAGGGCCGGCACCACCAGGCAGAGCAGCAGGGTGCGCAGCAGCACCTGCGGGATGGTCGCGCGGCGGCCGTCCAGGCGGACCACCCGCAGGCCGAACAGCCGCTTGCCGACGGTCGTGCCCGTGGTGGCGAGCAGCAGCACGGTGACGGCGAAGAACAGCGGGGTGGTCCACAGGTTCGCCGAGGCCGGCGAGCCCTTGCCCAGCAGCCCGTAGGCGACCAGGGCGACCAGCCAGCCGTCGACGAACAGCGCGCCCAGGCGCCGGCCCGGGCCGCCGATCGAGCCGGTGCCCTCCTTGGGCAGTCCGAGGCGCTCACCGCGGTGGCCGAAGTCGGCACCCATCTTCTCGGCGGCCGCCTTCGGGCCGTCGATCCACGATCCCAACGCTTCTCTGGTGTCCACGAATCCACACTAACCGGGCGGACGGCGCGGCTCGGCACCGGCTCCCCCGGAGGGTGAATCGCGTCTCCCGGAGCTTCCCAAGTGGTCCAGACCACTCGTGGAGCGCGAACCGGGCCGCCGAAGCGTTTTGCCCCGGAGCGTACGACTTTGCCGCCCGCCCGGGGGCGGCGGTTAACATTCAGGAAACGAGCGGGTCACCGGTCGGAAACGGCCTGTTCCTAGGGTGAGCCCCATTCGCACGCCGAGGAGGATGGATGTTCAACAACGCCGCCGAAGTGAAGCAGTTCATTCAGGACAACGATGTGAAGTTCATCGACGTCCGGTTCTGCGATCTCCCGGGCGTCATGCAGCACTTCTCCGTGCCCGCGGCGACCTTCGACCCGTCCGAGACCCTGATGTTCGACGGCTCGTCGATCCGCGGCTTCCAGGCCATCCACGAGTCCGACATGGCACTCGTCCCGGACCTGGCCACGGCCCGCCTCGACCCCTTCCGCAGGGACAAGCACCTCAACATCAACTTCTTCATCCAGGACCCGGTCACCGGCGAGGCGTACAGCCGTGACCCGCGCAACGTCGCGAAGAAGGCCGAGGCGTACCTCGCCTCCTCCGGCATCGCCGACACCGCGTTCTTCGGCCCCGAGGCCGAGTTCTACGTCTTCGACTCGGTGCGCTTCGACACCAGCGCCAACGCGTCGTACTACCACATCGACTCCGAGGCCGGCGCCTGGAACAGCGGCTCCGCCGAGGGCGACGTGCGCGGCTACAAGGTCAAGTACAAGGGCGGCTACTTCCCGATCCCGCCCGTCGACCACTTCGCCGACCTGCGCGCCGAGATGTCGCTGGAACTGGCCGCGGCCGGGCTGGAGGTCGAGCGCCAGCACCACGAGGTCGGCACGGCCGGCCAGGCGGAGATCAACTACAAGTTCAACACGCTGCTGCACGCCGCCGACGACCTGATGCTGTTCAAGTACATCATCAAGAACGTCGCGTGGCGCAACGGCAAGACCGCCACCTTCATGCCGAAGCCGATCTTCGGCGACAACGGCTCGGGCATGCACGTCCACCAGTCGCTGTGGACGGAGGGCTCGCCGCTCTTCTACGACGAGCAGGGCTACGCCGGCCTGTCCGACACCGCCCGCTACTACATCGGCGGCCTGCTGAAGCACGCCCCCTCGCTGCTCGCCTTCACCAACCCGTCGGTGAACTCCTACCACCGGCTGGTGCCCGGCTTCGAGGCCCCGGTCAACCTGGTCTACTCGCAGCGCAACCGCTCGGCGGCGATCCGGATCCCGATCACCGGCTCCAACGCCAAGGCCAAGCGCATCGAGTTCCGCGCGCCGGACCCGTCGTCCAACCCCTACCTCGCGTTCGCCGCGATGCTGATGGCCGGCCTCGACGGCATCAAGAACAAGATCGAGCCGCTGCAGCCGGTCGACAAGGACCTGTACGAGCTGGCCCCCGAGGAGCACGCCAACGTGCCGCAGGTGCCGTCCTCGCTCCCGGCCGTCCTGGAGGCCCTGGAGGCCGACCACGAGTACCTGCTCGCGGGCAACGTCTTCACGCCCGACCTGATCGAGACCTGGATCGACTTCAAGCGCACCAACGAGATCGCCCCGATCGCCCTCCGCCCCCACCCCCACGAGTTCGAGCTGTACTACGACCTCTAGAAGGCCCTCGCCGCACGGCGGTTCGGCCTCGCAGCGTGCCCTGGGAGTCAGCGTTTCGCTGACTCCCAGGGCACGGTGCGTTCCGGGCTCGGCGGGGTCAGCGGATGGTGACGGGGAGGGTGTCGAAGCCGCGGAGGACGAGGCGGTCGCGGCGGGTGGGGACGCCTCCGGGGGCGAGTCGCTGGAAGCGGTCCAGGAGCGCCGGCACGGCGAGCTCGGCCTCCAGCCGGGCCAGCTGGGAGCCGAGGCAGAAGTGCGCGCCGCCGCCGAAGCTGAGCGGCTGGCTGTCCGTCCGGGTGGGGTCGAAGAGTTCCGGGCGGTGGTAGCGGGCCGGGTCGTGGTTGGCGGCGGCCAGCAGGACCAGCACCACCGTGCCGGGCGGCGTCGGCACGCCGGCCACGTCGAGCCCGGCGGCCAGCGCGATCCGGGTGGTGAGCTGGACCGGCGAGTCGTGGCGCAGCACCTCGTCGGTGAACCGCGCCGGGGCGAGCGCGCCGGTGCGCAGCCCCGCCATCGCGCGCGGGTGCCGGAAGAGCAGCGAGAGCCCGTTGCCGAGCAGGTTGGTGGTGGTCTCGAAGCCGGCCACCAGCAGCAGCACCAGGTTGGCCAGCAGCTCGCGGCCGGAGATCCGCTCCGGGGCCTCGACGGCGATCCGGGCGAGGTCGCTGACCAGGTCGTCCCGCGGACGGGCCAGGCGCTCGGCGGCGAGCGCGGTGAAGTAGCCGGACAGCTCGTCGGCGGCCGCGTCGGCGACAGCCAGCTCGGCGAGGTCCTGGACCAGCTCCAGGGCGACGGTCAGGTCTCCCGCGAGGGCGCGGAACCGGTAGCGGTCCCGCTCCGGGACGCCGAGGAGTTCGCAGATGACCTCGACCGGCAGCCGGAACGCGAAGGCGTCCATGAAGTCGACCGGCGAGCCGTCCGCGCCCTGCTCCGCCATCGCGTCCAGCAGCCGGCCGACCGCGGCCTCGACGGCCGGCCGCAGCGCCGCCACCCGGCGGGCGTTGAAGGCCGAGGCGATCAGCGAGCGGACCCGGGCGTGGTCGGGCGCGTTGCGCTGCAGGATCGAGCGGCCGAGCAGGGTCACCGACGAGTGCCGGGCCACCTCGGCGTTCGCCTGCGCCAGCAGCTCGATGTCCTCCAGCCCGAAGCCGGGGTCGCGCAGCACCCGGTTGGCCGCGGCGTGGCCGGCCACCAGGACCGTGCCGGGCCCGGCGGGCACGGCGGGGCCCAGCTCGTGCAGCCGCGCGTACAGCGGGTACGGGTCCGCCATGCCCCTGTCGGCCGTCAGCCGCTCGATGATCGACGCGCCGTCCACCCGGTGCTCCCCTCCCGCGGTCCGCTGCCGAGACCGCGTTCCCGGGGCCTCGCTGCCGGTTCGTAAACCGCCGGTGGACGCACGGTAGTTCCCGGGAGCCCGGGTTCACCCGGCCGGGGACCGGCAGTCGGTACCCTGGCGGCATGGAGATCTGGATCAACCCCCGCTGCGGGAAGTGCCGCACGGCACTCGGCGCACTGGAAGCCGCCGGCGCCAAGTACACCGTGCGGCGCTACCTGGAGGACCCGCCGACCGCCGCGGAGCTGGAGCAGGTCCTGGAGCGGCTGTCGCTGGAGCCGTGGGACATCACCCGGCTCGACGAGCAGGCCGCCCAGGACCTGGGCATGAAGCGCTGGACCAGGGAGCCGGAGGACCGGGCGCGCTGGATCGCGGCGATGGCCGAGCACCCGATCCTGATCCAGCGCCCGATCATCACCGCGGAGGACGGCCACGCCGTCGTGGCCCGCACGCCGGAGGTCCTCAAGTCGGTCCTGCCGTAGGGCCCGCGAGCGGACGGTGCCGCCGCGACCGGGCGGCCGGCACCGGTCAGTGCCGCTGGATCCGCCGCACCGGCTCTCCCGGCCGCCAGGACGTGATCCACAGGTGGTCGTCGCCCACGGTGGTGTGCACCGCCTGCTCCAGCTCCAGCCGGAAGGCCTGGAACGGGCCGGGCGGCGGCTCCGGCAGGTCGGCCGCGTAGGCGGCCAGCTCGGTCTCGTCGGTGATCTCGACGGCCCGGCCGGAGAGCTTGGAGTCACCGCCCGCCAGGGTCTCGTCGCTCGGGGTGCTGTGCAGCGCGAAGCGGGGATCGCGCTGGAGGTCGCGCGCCTTCCGCGCGTCCCGCATCGACCCGAGCGTCAGGTCCGCGCCGAGGAAGTCCACCTCGATGCCGCTCACCCGGGGCGAGCCGTCCGCGCGCAGCGTCGCCAGGACGTGGTGCCTGTTCGCCTCGAAACGGGCCCGCACGGCGAGGGCCAGCTCCGGTGCCTCGTGCTCGAAATCCTGCCAGGTAGCCATGGCCTCCAGTCTGGCACCGGGCACCGGCCGTGCCCGGGAGGCGCTGTCGAAGGCGCTGTCGGTGCCCGGTGCCAGACTGGACGGGTGACCACCACGACCACGTACATCGCGTTCCTGCGGGCCCTCAACGTCGGTGGCCGGACGGTGAAGATGGAGCGGCTGCGCGCCCTCTTCGCCGAGCTGGGCCTCGACGACGTGCGGTCGTACATCCAGAGCGGCAACGTCTTCTTCCGCACCGCGGAGCCGGACCGGGCCGCGCTCACCCGGCGCATCGAGGAGCACCTGGCCGAGGCGCTCGGCTACCCCGTCCCGACGATGCTGCGCACCGTGGACGAGGTGGCGGCGCTGCTCGACGCCGAGCCGTTCGCGGGCATCGAGGCCACCCCGGAGATCCGTCTGGTGGTCAACTTCCTCTCCGAGCCGCTGCCGGCGGACTTCCCGGTGCCCTACACCTCGCCCAAGGGCGACTACGAGGTGATCGGCGCCGACGCCGGCGCCGCGTACGTGGTGATCCACCTGCGGGACGGCAAGTGGCGGGCCGGCAGCAAGCTCTTCGGCGCGTCCTACCGGGGCTCGGCCACGGCCCGCTTCCTGCACACCACCGTCAAGATCCTGGCCGCCGCCAGGAAGGCCTGACCCCGGGCCGGCGGCCGGCCGGGTGGACGGGCCGGCGGCCGCCGGGCCGTCCGGCGCGCCCGGCAATCTGGACAGGCACGGGCGGGTGACCCGACAATCGGGCCATGACGTCTCCTGAGATCCGGACGCACGTGGTCCGGCCGTCCGAGGCCGAGCGCGACCAGGCGCTCGGGGTGCTGCGGGAGGGCGCGGGCAGCGGCCGGCTGTCCCACGACACCTTCCTCGGCCGGATGGAACTCGTCCTGCACGCCGGCAGTCGGGCCGAACTCGACCGGGCGATGGCCGACCTGCCGACCGGCAATCCTTTCGGCCGGTTCGTCCTGCGGACGGTGGGTCAGCTCTCGGCCTTCGGCGTGCGGTTGCGCGGGGCCTGGCGGATCGAGCGGCTGCCCGGACTGAGCCTGCCGCACCCCGCCGCACGGCAGCTGACGATCGGCCGGGTGCCGGGCTCGGGGCTGCGGCTGCACGACGCCTCGGTGTCGCGCCACCACGCCGAACTGCGGCGGGAGGGCGAGGACTGGGTGCTGTACGACCTCGGCTCGACCAACGGCACGCACGTGAACGGGCTGCGGGTCGCGGGCGGCGTCCGCGTCCGCCCGGGCGACCAGGTCCGGTTCGGGAACCTGGAGTTCCGGCTCGCCTCGGGCTGAACGGGCGCCGGGGCCCGGCGCACCCGCCGCCGTCAGTGCGGGAACTGCCGGGGCGGGCGCCGAACCGGCAGGGTGTCGCGGAACTCCTCGATCACGCTGCTGATCTGGCGGGTCAGCACGGTCCGCTCGATCAGGTGCAGGTAGCGGTGCTCGGCGGCCAGGGCCTCGACGGTGACGCCGAAGTACAGCGTCATCAGGGGATTGACGAAGAGCGGGCTGCCCTTGGTGCGGTCGGTGAACCGGACGTCGCCGAACTCGCCGCGCAGGGCGGCCGCCACCGAACCGTTGACGATGCTCGGGTACTCGGGGAACGCGGCCCTCGCGTACTCGACGGCGTCCAGGTAGAGCGCGCCCTCCCGGCTGTCGCGCGGGATCGAGAAAGCCCCGAGGTAGCCGCCGGCCCGCTCCAGCGCGGCGAGGTTCTCCAGCACCAGCGCGTGGTTGACGCCGTGGAAGGCGTCGATGCCGAAGCCCAGGCAGGCGACCAGGCGTTCGGGGACCTCCGTCAGCCCGGCGACCGCGCCGAGGCTGGCCATGTCCTCCTCCGGCGTGCCCAGGCCGGCCTCGTCGCCGCGCATCAGGATGTCGGTGCCGCCGTCGACCAACAGCACGGCGTCGACGCCGAGATGGGCGGTGAGCGCCCGGTAGGCGTCGCGCAGCGGCCGCACCCCGACCTTCGGGAACGCCCACACCGTGTCGGGCATGCCCTGCCGGTGCAGCCAGCGGGCCAGCGTCCGTTCGGGGAAGTAGCCGTCGGGGGCCGCGGTGTCGGGGCGGATCCGGGCGACGTCGGGCTCCAGCCAGACCTCGGCGGGGAGGCCGTGGAGGTGGCTGAAGGAGAGGTTGGCCAGGTGCACCTCCTTGCCGGCCGCGCGCAGCGCGAGTGCCAGCGGCAGGCCCGCGTACACGTCGAATCCACCGCCGGCGCCGGCGATCAGGATGCGGTCGGCCGCCAGCAGACGGGTGATCAGAGGCGGTTCGAGAAGGGAGGGCACCGGGGGACGGTAGCACCGGGGGCGGCCGGCGGGACTGTCGGTGGTCGGTGCGAGGATGCGGGCATGAACCAGGAGACCGAGCTCAGCTTCGAGGTACGGCGCGAGGCGGAGGAGCGTGCCCGCGAGTTGATCCGCTGCGGGTTCCAGGAGCCGGACGAGATAGCCGAGTCCCTGGTCGACGAGTTCGAGGACCAGGGACTGGAGCCGGAGGACGCCGAGGAGATCGTCGCCCCGCTCTGGCAGGAGCGGCTGGCCGAGCAGGCTTCGTGGCCGGAGACCACGGACGTGGACCGGCTGGAGGAGGCCTTCGACGCGCTGGAGGAGCAGGGCATCGTCGCGGCGATGGACTTCACCTGCTGTGCCAACTGCGGCTACGCGGAGATCGGCGGCGAGGCGGACGAGGATTCGCGCGGCTTCGTCTTCTTCCATCAGCAGGACACCGAGGGGGCGGCCGCCGGGCGTGGACTGATGCTGCGCTACGGCGGGTTCCGGGCCGACGGCGGGAGTGCCGAGTCGGCGGAGCTCAGGACGGTGGAGATCGGCCGCGCGGTGGTCGCGGCGCTGGAGGCGGCCGGACTGCCGGTGGAGTGGGACGGCTCGCCGGAGAAGGCGATCTGGGTGACTCCGCTGACCTGGCTCAACCGCCTGCCCGAGTAGCGGGCCACGGCCGCGGCCCGGTACCGGCCGGCGGCGGCGCCCGGCCGATGGCGGCGACGGGCGACTGCGGCACCCGGCGCGTGGCGGCGACGTTCGACCGCGGCAACGGTCAGCGGCTGACGTGGAGTTCGGCGTAGTGGTCGTGGGCGTTGGCGTTGGCGTTGCGCAGGGTGATCTTGGCCGTGCCGACGGCGGCTCGGCGCCCTCGGTGACGGTCCTGGTGTCGCCCCCGAGTCTCACCTCGGCCGCGCTGTCCGTGATGTGACTGACCGTCAGTTCGACGGTCCGGTCGCCGCCGAAGACCTCGACGGTGCGGGTGGAGTCGCCGCCCTCGGTGCGGACGACGACGTCGCAGCTGTTGTCGCTGGTGCAGAGCGCGGCGCCGCCCTCGCAGGCGGTCAGCCCGGCACCGAGCAGCAGCACGGCGGCCGCCGCGAACAGGGTCGGGCGGACCGGTACGGGCCGGCGCGCGGGGCGCGCGGTGGTGGTCGCCGTGGTCATGGCTCCGACGGTAGGCGGCGGCCCGGGCCCCGCCATCGGCCCGCGGCGGTACTCTCCCCCCGGCCGCCCCCGGACTGTCCGGACCATCCCGCCCCCTACGGCACCGGGGTCAATCCCTTAGGGGCCAAGGGGAGTTGAGACTCCCAGCGCGCCCGACGCGGACCCGCCGCCGATCATCGCACACCGTCGCTGCATAGGCGCGCGGCATATGCCACGCGCGTAGATCGAGGGCCCGCGTAAGCCCCGCCGCTCACTCGGCGGAGCCGTCCAGGGCCTCCGCCGGACCCCAGAGCAGGCCGGTGCAGCGCTGGTAGGTCGCTTGCCAGTGCGGCCAGTTGCGCGCCACATCGTCGTCGCACTGGGCCAGCAGGGACTCGACCACCGCCGGCTCGACGCCGTCCAGCAGCCAGGCGAGCGCGTCGGCGGTACCGGGTCCGTCGGCGGAGCGCAGCAGGTCCAGCAGCTCCGGCAGGCTTCCCACCCGCGAGGACCGCGCGAAGACCCGCTCCATCCGCGGCAGCAGCTGGCGCTCCTCGATCCGCAGGTGGGTCTCCAGCCGGGCCGCCAGGTCGTCCATGGCGTAGGCGACCGGCCAGGTGCTGCCCGCGTCCCGGCTGGCGATCCGGACCAGGGTGGTGACCCGGGTGAAGGAGTGGTCCAGGTTGTGGTGGTCGCTCTCCAGCCAGTTGAGCAGCAGGCGCAGCTCGGGCGCGAAGCGGCGGACCAACGGCCAGACCCGGATGTCCTGCTGCTCGTGGTGGCAGGTCAGCATCGCGGTGACGAAGGTCCAGTGCCGCAGGAGCGCCTCGCCCTTCTCGTCCTCGCCGGGCTGGAGCAGCCGCAGGGCGTTGGGCAGTCGGGCGAGGTCGCGACGGAGGGCGTTGTGCACCAGCCGCAGCCCGGCGAACCGGATGGCTTGCGGCTCCTCGTCGGCGGCCCGCTGACGCTGGGAGCCCGCCTGGGCGGGCACGGAGGGGGACGCTAGGGACAGCAGACGGCTCGGCATGGCACTCTCTTCACGACTTGGCACGGCGGGCTTGCACGGCATGGCACGACCGGTCCTCCCGGACCGGTCCCGTGGCTGGCAGCACTGGCGGAATGCGGTCCCACCACAGTGGCCGTAGTCGATCAGAGGCGAATCAATGTCCGATTGACGCGCAGGTCAGCGGCCTGCCGCGGACTTGGCGGCAGCCGTCGGCGACGGGCGCGCCGACGAGGACGAAGACGGAGGCGGGCCCCGAAGCGGCGTCCGGCGGCCCGCGACGGGGCGGGGCCACCGGACGCGTCCACGGCGGCGCCTCCCCGGCCGGGTCAGTCGCTCTGCGGCCCCGCGAGGTTCCTGGTCAGCCACTGCAGCGTGTCCGGGATCATCTTCTTGAAGTCGCTGGTGAGGTGCTTGCCGCCGGCCTGCTCGTAGTACTCGACGGAGAGCGGCGGTGCGGCCTTGGCGACCCACGCCTTGACCAGCTTCATCTCGAACGGGTTGGCGCCGCCCGCGGTGGCGAGCAGCTTCACCTCGGCCTTGCCCTGGGTGACCAGCAGATCGGGGCTGTTGGCCTGCCGCTCCGCCTCGTGGCCCTTCCAGAGCGGCGAATCCGGGTTGAAGTAGCCGTCGATCGGGACGGCGGCCTTGAACTTGTCCGGGTGCTGCAGCGCCAGCTTGGCACTGCAGAACGCACCCGTGGAGGCACCCATCAGGCCCCAGCCGTCGCGGCCCTTCACCGTCCGGAAGTTGGCGCGGACGAAGTCCGGGATGTCCTCGGCCATCCAGGTGCCCATCTTGGGCTGGCCCGGGATGTCGGCGCACTCCAGGGCCTTGGCCTCGTTGGAGTCGAGGTTCTGCACCGGCATGATCATGATGAACGGGTGCGCCTTGCCGGCCTTCGCCAGATCGGCGTCGATCTCCTGGATCGGCAGCTGGTTGTCGGTCCAGGTGTTGTACCCCGCGCTCTGGCCGCCCGCGTAGAGGGTGAGCACGGGGAACCCGGTCCGGGCGTACTTCGGGTCGTTGTACTGGGGCGGCAGCCAGACCCAGACCTTGCCGGAGACGCCCGACTTGGGCCCGTTCAGCGTGGCCACCAGGATCTGTCCGGCCGCGGTGTCCCGGGCCTTGCCGAAGCTCGCCTCCGGGCCGGTGGGCATGAGGACCTTGCCGGCCGGGTTCGGGGCCGTCGTCGTCGGGGTGCCGGGGGCGGCCGTCGGGCTGCCGGGTGCGGGGGTGCCGCTCGCCGTACCGGCGCCGCCCTTGGCGCTGCTCGCCTTGGCGGCGTCCCCCTTGCCTCCGGCATCCGTACTGCCGCACGCCGCCAGCGAGGCGGCCAGGGCGAAGGCGGCGGCGCCGGTCAGGGCGGCACGGACACGGGTGGACTGCGGCTGCACGGTGAGGACTCTCCGACCGATGTCACGCCCGGCCCCTCAGGAGCCGGCCGGCGGCCCCCGGGTGGGGCCGGACAGACCCGGGGTGCGACGTCACGCCGGCCCCCGGGGCGGCGGCGCGCCGCCCCTCGCGGGAGCGCGCCGTCCTGCGATCTTATGACGTGGACCCGGGCGGCCCGGTTGCGCTGCGGCCTGCGCCGATTCAAGGTTTGTCCCCGATCGGGTCAAGCCCCGCAGGCGCCCCCGCCACCCGGCGGGGCGGGCCACCCGCCGGGTGGCGGGGGGCTCCCCCGGGGTCCCCCCACAACCGACGGCGCGCCGGACGGGAAGGGGCCGGACTTTGGGACCTTCCACCAGTGACTCGGGGCGGCGGATCGGGAACGATCGCAGCTGCCGTCGACCGACGGGCCGCCCGAAGACCCTCCGAGGAGTACCGCCATGCCACAGCAGATCGCCGTCGTCACCGGAGCCGGCAGCGGGGTGGGGCGCGCCGTGGCCGTGGAGCTGGCCGCCGCCGGGTGGCTGCCGGTGCTCGCCGGACGGCGGGAGGAGCCGCTGCGCGGGACGGCCGAACTCTGCGCGGCGGCCGGACCGGGCGGCCGGGCGGCCGTCGTGGTGCCGACCGACGTCACCGACCCGGCGGCGGTGGACGCGCTCTTCGCGGCGGCCGCCGAGCCGTGCGGCCGGGTCGACCTGCTGTTCAACAACGCCGGGACGTTCGGCGCGTCCGCCGCGGTGGACGAGCTGGACATCGCCGAATGGCGGGCGGTGGTCGACCTCAACCTCACCGGCGCCTTCCTCTGCGCCCGGGCCGCGTTCCGGCGGATGAAGGCCCAGGACCCGCGGGGCGGGCGGATCATCAACAACGGCTCGATCTCCGCGCACGTGCCGAGGCCGCACTCGATCGCGTACACCGCGACGAAGCACGCCGTCACCGGGCTGACCAAGTCGCTGTCGCTGGACGGGCGTCCGTACCGGATCGCCTGCGGGCAGATCGACATCGGCAACGCGGCGACCGAGATGACGGCGGCGATGAGCACCGGCGTGCGGCAGGCGGACGGGCGGATCGCGGTGGAGCCGACCATGGACGTCGCGGACGTGGCCCGCACCGTGCGGCACATGGCGGAGCTGCCGCTGGAGGCCAACGTGCAGTTCGCCACGGTGATGGCGACCGCGATGCCGTACATCGGACGCGGCTGACGCGGGCCGCGGGGCACCCGGCCGACCCGGGCCGCGGGGCACCCGGCGCTACTCGTCGTGGGAGTGGCGGTAGCGCCGTCGGCCGCCGGTCTCGTCCAGCCGGTAGACGCTGGTGGTCGGCCAGTACTCGCCGGCCTCCGCGGCGGGCAGTTCGGCCCGCAGCACCATCCGCAGCGAGGGCGGCGGAGCCGCGGCGTGGACCCGCTTGCGGTGACCGTCCCAGCGGCCGCCGCACAGTTCGACGTCCAGGACGGCGGGGGTGGTTCTCATCCCGTGATGCTGACAGCGTTCACCCGTACCGGGGCGGCGAACCGGCGGGATCCACTCGCCCGGGGTAGTTGCCGGGCGGCGCGCTGACGGCCGCCCGGGGAGGGTGGCACGCCGACGGCCGCCACCCTCCCCGACGCAGGGCGGAGGGTGGCGGCCGTCGGCGCGGGTCAGCCGCGCCAGGTGTCGTTCAGGACCAGGCCGCCGGAGGCCGGCACCGTCGCCGTGCGGTTGGCGCCGGACTCCCAGGTCACGGCCCCGGAGGCGTCCTTGCGGACGTACTTGTACTCGAAGGACGTGCCCGCCGGCATCGTCACGTCCAGCTTCCAGACCGGGTACGCGGCCGAGGAGAGCGGCAGCGCCCGGGCCGGGTCCCAGCCACCGAGCGCGGCCGTGCCGCCGACCACGAAGATGTTCTGCCCGGGCACGGTGGTCGCGTTGACCGCGAAGGAGGCGCCGCCGCTCACCGGCGTCCCGCCGCCGGAACCGCTGGAACCGCCCGAGCTGCCCGAGCCGCCGGGAGCGCCCACGTACAGGGCCACCGCGTCGCCCGCGCCCACGGTCGCGGTGAAGCGGCCGTCCGAGCCGACGGTGTAGGACGGGCCGCCGCAGCCGCCCGCCGCCGGGTCGCCGTGCTGGACGTCGCAGTAGGAGCCGGCCGGCAGCGAGGTCTGGAAGGTCTGGGTGACCGGCCCGCTCTCGCGGTTGATCGCCACGAAGCCCTTGCCGCCGCGCCCGAAGGCGATCGCGTTGTTGCCGTTGGACCACCAGTTGGTGATCCCGGTGCCCGCCACCGCGTTGCGGAAGCCCACCATGTTGGCGACCTGCCGCCAGGCGTGGGTGCAGTTCCAGCCGTCGCTGTAGCAGGCGTTGACGGTGCCGCCGTTGGGCGGGCCGTCGTCGTGGCCGGAGAAGGCGTAGCCGGAGTAGACGTTGGGCGAGCCGTAGGGGTCGGCCAGCATGAAGACGTTGGCCAGGGTGTAGGCGGAGCCGTCCCTGTAGGTCAGCGTGGAGCCGTTGCGCTCGGTGTCCCAGTTGTCGACGAAGGTCCGGGCCTTGTCGCCCGGCAGCAGACCGGAGCCCCAGGAGGCGAGGTCGGCGATCCGGCCGCCCTGGAAGGCGCTCTTCAGCCAGGTGCCGGAGCGGAACTCGTCGACGTCGCCGGTGCCGGTGTACTCGGTGGGCTGGATCGGCTCGCCCGCGCCGTAGATGACCTCCTGCACCCAGTACGCGTTGGGGTTGGCGGTCTTCGCCTTGATCGCGGCGAGGTCGGCGGCGGCGATGTGCTTGGCCGCGTCGATCCGGTAGCCGTCGACGCCGAGCGAGGCCAGGTCGTTCAGGTAGCCGGCGATGGTCTGCTGGACGTAGGAGCTGCCGGTGTTCAGGTCGGAGAGGTTGACCAGTTCGCAGTTCTGCACGTTCGAGCGGTCGGCGTAGTTGCTGATCGCGGTGCGGCAGGAGTGGAAGTCCTGGTCCTGGTAGTACCCGGGGTAGGTGTACTTGGTGTAGTTGGTTCCACCGGTGCCGGTCCCGGAGCCGGCCGACATGTGGTTGATCACCGAGTCGGCGATCACCTTGACGCCCGCCGCGTGGCAGGTGTCGATCATGCTCTTGAAGGACGCCCGGTCGCCGAGGCGCCCGGCTATCCGGTAGCTCACCGGCTGGTAGGACGTCCACCACTGGCCGCCCTGGATGTGTTCCTGGGGCGGCGAGACCTCGACGAAGCCGTAGCCCTTCGGACCGAGGGTGTCGGTGCAGGCCTTGGCGACGGAGTCGAAGCGCCACTCGAAGAGGGTGGCCGTGACGTCCTTGCCGTTGCCTGGTGGCGCGGCCTGGGCGGTGGGGGCCGCGCCGAAGGCCGCGGTGAGCGAGAGCGCGAGCGCCGCCGAGGCGGCGAGCGCGCCGGCCGTCCGGGCAGGCCGGCGGGTGGGGGCGGTGGTGACCACGATGTCTCCTGGGGGCTGGGGTGGGGCAGCCTGGGGTACCGCGCGTGAAAGGTTGCTGAAACTTGCTGGAAACTTGCAGCGCTGAACCTAAGGTCACACTGAGAGCCCGTCAAGGCCTTGGGAACAACGTTTCCGCAGCCCCGGAAACCTCGTATACGACCTTCCATCCGTCGCGCGGCATGGCGATGCCCCCGCGCGGTCTCGCACGGGGGCATCGCCATAGCGTCTCCAGGGCCGCTTAGCGCCGCCCAGGGCCGCTCAGCGCCGCTCAGGACGGCGGGGCGGGCCTCAGACGGCGTCCGGCCCGCGCTCGCCGGTGCGGACCCGGACGACGGTCTCCACCGGCACCGCCCAGACCTTGCCGTCGCCGATCTTCCCGGTCCGGGCGGCCCGGACGATCTCCTCGATCACCTGGTCCGCGTCGGCGTCCTCGACCACCACCTCGATCCGGGCCTTGGGGACCAGGTCGATCCGGTACTCGGCACCCCGGTAGACCTCGGTGTGCCCGTGCTGGCGCCCGTACCCGCTGGCCTCGGTGACGGTCAGTCCGTGCACCCCGATGGCCTGCAGGGCGTTCTTGACCTCGTCCAGCTTGAACGGCTTGACGATCGCGGTGATCAGCTTCATGCGGAGGGGGTCCTGTCGGAGGAGTGCGTGAGCACGGTGGTGGCGTGGGCGGTCGTACCGTGGCCCAGGACGCCGTGATCGTACGCGGTCTCGGCGTGCACGGCGAGGTCCAGGCCGGTGAGTTCGTGCTCCTCGTCGGCGCGGAAGCCCATCACCCGGTCGACCGCCCGCCCGATCCCGTACGTCATGGCGAACGCGTAGACGGCGACGGCGGCCACCGCGGCCAGCTGCTTGCCGAGTTGGCCCAGGCCGCCGCCGTGCAGCAGCCCGACCGGGCCGCCGGTCATCGCGGCGCTGGCGAAGAGGCCGATCAGCGCGGTGCCGATGACCCCGGCGACGAAGTGCACACCCACCACGTCCAGCGAGTCGTCGAAGCCGAAGCGGAACTTCCAGCTGACCGCGTACGAGCAGACCACGCCCGCCGCCAGCCCGATCACCAGCGCACCGAGCAGGTCGACGCTCCCGCAGGAGGGGGTGATGGCGACCAGGCCGGCCACCGCGCCGGAGGCGGCGCCCAGGGTGGTGGCGTGGCCGTCCCGGCGCTTCTCGACCAGCAGCCAGCCGAGCAGCCCGGTGCAGCCGGCCGCCTGGGTGTTGAGCAGCGCGGACGCGGCCAGGCCGTTGGCGCCCAGCGCCGAGCCCGCGTTGAAGCCGAACCAGCCGAACCAGAGCAGGCCCGCGCCGAGCAGCACCAGGGGCAGGTTGTGCGGGCGCATCGCCTCCTTGCGGAAGCCGATCCGGGGGCCGAGCAGCAGGGCCAGGGCCAGTCCGCTGGCCCCGCAGTTGACCTCGACCACCGTGCCGCCGGCGAAGTCGAGCGCGCCGAGCTTCGACAGGATCCACCCGCCGGGCGCGAACACCCAGTGCGCCACCGGGACGTAGACCAGCAGCGTCCAGACGGCGGTGAAGGCGACCCAGGAACCGAACCGCGCGCGGTCCGCGATGGCGCCGCTGATCAGCGCGGCGGTGATGATCGCGAAGGTCAGCTGGAAGGTGGCGAACAGTACGGTGGGGACGTGGCCGGTGAGCGAGGAGGGGGTGATTCCGGCCATCCCGAGGTGGTCCAGGCCGCCGATCAGCCCCCAGCCGCCGACGTCCGGGCCGAACGCGAGCGAGTAGCCGGCCAGCAGCCAGACCACGGTGACCACGGCGATGGAGACGAAGCTCATCATGATCATGTTGAGCACGCTCTTGGTGCGGACCATGCCGCCGTAGAACAGCGCCAGGCCGGGGGTCATCAGCAGGACGAGTGCGGTACTGGCCAGCAGCCAGGCGGTGTCTCCGGTGTCGAGGCCGGGCGACGGGTCAGCCAGGAACATAGGGGCGTGCCTTCCCACGGGCCCGCGCCAGGGAGGAGCGCGGGTCGGTTGGGAGAGTGTCGCGAGGGCGGATTTCTGGTTGCGGACGGACACGTTTCGCCCGTGTTTCGTGTTGCCCGGCGGTTGCCCCGCGGTTGCCGGTCCGTTTCCGGAAGCTCACGCCCCGTGCCCCCGGGCGGGCCCCTGGACGGGCCGCCCGCACCCCGCCCGCCGCACCCACGACGCAGGGCCCGGCAGCCGTGGCTGCCGGGCCCTGCTCCCTGTCCTACTTGGTTCTACTGACCGCCGGAGCGGGTCAGCTGGTGGCGATCGAGGTGTCGTCGATCACGAAGCTGGTCTGCAGCGAGGCGTCCTCGGTGCCGGCGAACTTCAGGGTGACCGTCTGGCCCGCGTAGGACGAGAGGTCGAAGGTGCGGAGCTGGTAGCCCGCGGCGGCGTCCACGTTCGAGTAGGTCTTCAGCGCGGTGCCGTTGACCGTGACCGCCAGCTTGTCGTACACCGTCGAGCCGGTCTCGGCCGTGTCGATGTGCAGGTAGAAGCTGAGCGAGGCCTTGCAGCCGGCCGGGATGGTCACCGTCTGCGAGAGGTTGTCCGAGTGGGCGGAGCCGTAGCCGTTCAGCCAGGCCTTCCAGGTGCCGCCGTGCGCGGCCTGCGAGGCGCTGTTGTCCACGACACCGCTGGAGGCGGTCCACGGGGCGGCGCTGCCGGTCTCGAAGCCGGCGTTGCCGAGCAGCTGCGCCGGGGTGCAGCTGCCGCC
Organism: Kitasatospora sp. NPDC059973; assembly: GCF_042737525.1. Taxonomy (NCBI): domain Bacteria; kingdom Bacillati; phylum Actinomycetota; class Actinomycetes; order Kitasatosporales; family Streptomycetaceae; genus Kitasatospora; species Kitasatospora sp. NPDC059973. Next base: position 25,288 of record NZ_JBHWUI010000025.1, read on the forward strand.
CCCGCCGGAGACGGTCCAGGTGAAGCTGGTGGAACCGGTCTTGTTGGCGGCGTCCTTCGCGGTCACGGTCACGTTGTAGGTGCCCGCGGTCGTGGCGGTGCCGGTGATCTTGCCGCTGGAGCTGATCGACAGGCCGGTCGGCAGGCCGGTGGCCGTGAAGGTCAGCGGGGCGGTGCCGCCGGTGGCGGCGATCTGCAGGTTGACCGAGCCGTTCAGCGCGGTGCTCTGGTTGCCCGGGCTGGTGACGGTGACGCCACCCGGGTTCGGAGCGGTGCCCACGTTGACGCCCGCCCAGGCGGTGCTGACCGCGTTGAGTTCGGCGCTGCCGGCGCCGTACAGGTCGGTGGCCGCCTTCTCCGTCGCGGTGCGCGCCGCGGCGTAGTTGGTGGTGGAGGTCATGTAGGTGGTCAGCGCGCGGTACCAGACCGCCGCCGCCTTGTCCCGGCCGATGCCGCTGACGGCGATGTTGCCCTGGGTCGGCGAGTTGTAGCTGACGCCGTTGATCACCTTCGCGCCGCTGCCCTCGGACAGCAGGTAGAAGAAGTGGTTGGCGACACCGGACGAGTAGTGGACGTCCTTGTTGCCGACCGTGGAGGACCAGTAGTCGGCCGAGCCGCCGTCCTTGGAGGGCTTGTCCATGTAGCGCAGCGGGGTGCCGTCCCCGTTGATGTTGATCAACTCACCGATCAGGTAGTCGGGGTTGTCGGTCGGGATGTTGGCGTAGAACTCCACCATGGTGCCGAAGATGTCCGAGGTGGCCTCGTTCAGGCCGCCGGACTCACCCGAGTAGTTCAGGTTGGCGGTGGCCGCGGTGACGCCGTGGCTCATCTCGTGCCCCGCGACGTCGAGCTCGGTGAGCGGGTGGGTGTTGCTGTCACCGTCGCCGTAGGTCATGCAGAAGCAGGAGTCGTCCCAGAAGGCGTTCACGTAGTTGTTGCCGTAGTGGACGCGGCTGTAGGCGCCGACACCGTCGTTGCGGATGCCGCTGCGGCCGAAGGTGTTCTTGTAGTAGTCCCAGGTGGCCGCGACGCCGAAGTGGGCGTCGACCGCGGCCGACTCGCTGTTGGCGACGGTGCCGTCGCCCCAGCTGTCGGTCGACTTGGTGTACAGGGTGCCGGTGCCCGAGGTCCCGTGGTTCAGGTTCGTGGTGTACATCCCACCGCGAGCCCCGTCCTTCAACTGGTACGAGGAGCCCGACTGGGTCGTACCGACGGTGACGTTGCCGACGAAGACGCCCTTGCCGGTGCCGGTCTGGATGCCCTCGAACTTCTGGATGACCTGGCCGGAGGTCGCGTCGGTGACCACGTGCAGCTTGCTCGGGGTGCCGTCGGCCTCGGTGGAGGAGACGACCGTCTCCCACGCGAGGCGCGGGCTGTTGTCGGCGGCCCAGACCACCAGGCGGGGCGCGGACTCCAGCGCGGCGCCCGACTCGGCGGCCAGCGCGGCGGACTGCGCGGCCGGCGCGGCCAGCTTCGGCGTGGTGCTCACGCCGGTCAGCGGGGCGGTGCTGGCGCGGTCCACACCCTTGGTCGCACCCGTGGCGCTCTGGTGCACGACCAGGTCGCCGCCGAGAACCGGAAGGCCGTTCAGCGTGCGCTCGTACCGCAGGTGGCGGGTACCGTCGGCGTCCTGGGAGACGTCCTTGGTGACCAGCTTCTCCTCGCTGCCCAGGCCCAGGGTCTGGGCGAGGGCGGCGGTCTGCCCGGTCGCCGAGGCGATCAGCTGGGCACGGCTCGCCTGCTGGGCGGCGACCGCGGCCGGCGCGTCCGGGGTGGCGGCCTGCGCGATGACGGGGATGCCGGTCACCAGAAGCGCGGTGGAGGCGGCCATGACAACCGCTGCCTTCCGAGCCTGGGTGTAACGGGACATGCGGACTCCTTTTCCGACCGACGCGGGGTGCGCGTGCGGTGGAGAGAACCTGGCCGCAGGGTTGCGGCGCAGTGGGGGCCCCCGCCGCCGGGTGCGCGGCGCGGGTGCGGTTGCGGAGCAAAGACCGAGCAGTTGCTGGCAGGAAGAGGCGCTGAACCTGACCTGGGACAGCCGCACCGGGGGGTGGGGCCCCCTCGTCTGCAGCCGGGGGAATCGTGGCAGTAAACGAGCCGTGAATGACAGATGCATGCCACTGATTGGCCGATTAGCTACCGGGACCGTTCATCCGTCGGACCCCCGTCCGTGTTACAGGCGCGCGAACTACCGACGACGGTTTTCATCGCCACCCGAAAGGTTCGATCACTTCCGGCGGGCACTGACCAGCGCTCAGGGCCCGCTCGGCGTCCGCATGGTGGACCGTGCTGCCGGGCGGATCCGTCACCTCACCTTTCCGGCCGCGCCAACGACGGTTTTCGGCCACTCGCGCGCCGGGCACCGGCGGGAAATACCACGGCCCCGCGCCGCCCGAGGGCGGTGCGGGGCCGGGTACGGCGGAGCGTCAGTTCTGGACGAAGACCGCCACGGTGCGGCCCGGCACGGTGAAGGTGCCGGTGGCGGCGGCGAAACCGGACTGCCGGACCACCGGATCGGCCCCGCCCGCCTGGACCGGGTGCAGCGCCTGCGCCGTCCCCTTCAGGGCGGCCACGGTCTGGCTCTGCGCGGTGGGCGTGGCGTTGAACACCACGGTGATGCCCTTCTGCGCCCCGGCCAGCCCGGTGCCGTCCAGGTGCAGCGTGATCACCCCGGGCGTCTCGCCGGGCGTGCCGGAGAGCGGGTAGGAGAGCCGCTGCTGGACGGCGGCCAGGGTGGGCAGCGAGAACAGCGGCGAGCCCTGCTTGATCCGCAGGAACTGCTGGTACTGCGCGGTGGTCGCCCGGATGTCGGCGGCGCCCATCGCCAGCTTCGGATCGGCCAGCAGCGACTTGGCGGCCGGCCACATCTCCTTGTTGTCGGCCGCCGTCGGCACGCCGCGGCCCCAGCCGTTGCCCTGCGCCGGGTCCCACTGGATCGCGTTGAACCAGTCGCCCGAGTCGTAGGAGTTGGCGTCCAGCGACTTGGAACGCAGCAGGTCGGTGCCGGCCTGGACGAAGCCCGGCCCCTGGGTGAGCGCGGTCAGCGAGAGCGCGAGCGCCTGCATCCGGGCCCGGTCGGCGGGCGCGGTGGCCGCGGGCAGCTTGTAGGCCAGCGCGTCGAACAGGTCGGTGTTGTCGTGCGCGTCCACGTACTCCACCGCCTCGCCCGGCACGGCCGCGTACCCGGTCGGGGCGCCGTTGTAGTCGACGCCCGCGCCGGTGACGGCCCGGCCCGCGCTGTCGGTGAACGCGTAGCCGGCCAGGTTGCCGGTGAGCGCCACCTTGAGCTGGTCCATCTGCTTGAGCAGCCGGTCCTTCTGCTCCTGCGGCGTGCCGTTGGCCGGCGAGCCGTTGGGGTCGGAGTACAGGCCCGAGGCGAAGCCCTGCTGCGGGGCCGAGGAGAGCTGGAAGTTGCCGCCCCGCGCCGCGTCCCGGATCCGGTCGTCGAAGGTGGCGATGCCGGTGCCGGCCATGTTCAGCTGGGTGGCCTGCGCGAAGCGGGCGTCATTGGCCACGACGCCGAAGTTCCAGCCCTCGCCGTAGAGGAAGACGTTCTTCCCGTCGACGCCGTCCGAATCCGGTGTCATCCTGCGCAGTGCGGCCTGCACGTCCAGCATGGTGGACCTGGGATCCAGGCCCATCAGGTCGAAGCGGAAGCCGTCGACCTTGTACTCACGCGCCCAGGTGGTCACCGAGTCCACCACCAGGCGGTTCATCATGGCGTGCTCGGGCGCGGTGTCGGCGCAGCAACTGTCGGTCGTCACCTTGCCGTTGGCGTCGAGCCGCTGGTAGTAGCCGGGGACGACCCGGTCCAGCACCGAGTGCTCGGCCTGGCCGGCGGCGGCGGTGTGGTTGTAGACCACGTCCAGCACCACGCGCAGCCCGGCCTGGTGGATCGCCTGCACCATCTGCCGGAACTGCACCGTCCGGGCGGTGCCCTCCGGGTCGGTGGCGTACGAGCCCTCCGGCACGTTGTAGTGCAGCGGGTCGTAGCCCCAGTTGTAGGCGTCCTCGGCGGCGACGGCCGCCACGCACTCCTGCTGCCGCTCGCTGTCCGCCGCCAGGGCCTTGAGGTCGCAGGCCGGCAGCTTCTGCTGGGCCCGGTTCTCCCGGATGGTGGCGATGTCGAAGGTCGGCAGCAGGTGCACGGTGGTGACGCCGGCCTGGGCCAGCTCCCGCAGGTGCCGCATGCCGGCCGACTGGGACTCGGTGAAGGCCAGGTAGGTGCCGCGCTCGGCGGCCGGCACCGTGCCGTCCTCGACCGAGAAGTCCCGGACGTGCAGCTCCTGGATCTGCTGCCGCGCCGGCGGGACGGCCTTCGGGACGGTGTGGTCGTCCCAGCCCTCGGGCTTCAGCGCCTTGGCGGCGAGGTCGGCGACCAGGCTCCGCCCGGAGTCGGCGGACAGCGCCACCGAGTACGGGTCGGTGACGGTGTTGACCACCAGCTGCTGGACGGACGGCGCCCAGACCTTCACCTGGTACAGGTAGTACTTGCCATCCAACTCGGCCTTGTCACGGACGAGTTCCCAGACACCGGTCTCGTCGTCCAGCTTCAGGGGGACGGTCTTCGGGGCGCCGCCGGCCGGTCCGTCGAAGAGCTGGACGGAGACCTCCCGCGCGGTCGGCGCCCAGACCGACAGCGCCACCTTGCCGTTGTAGTAGGCCGGTCCGAAGTCCACCCGGCCGGTGCGGCGGGCGTACAGGTCGTCCAGCACGCCGGGCGTCTGCACCCCGGTCGCGGCCAGCGCGGCGCCGCTGGGCAGGTGCTCGGTGAAGAGCAGCTGGCCGCGGAGCGCGGCGGGCACCCGGGCCGCGTCGCGGGCGTCCACGGTGAAGGCCCGGTAGCCGGCCAGGTGCGGGAAGGCGGCCTTCTGGGCGTCGGTCAGCCCGGCGGCGGGGGTCAGCCGGATCCACTGCCCGGCCTTGCTCAGCACGCCCTTCTCGGCGCGGATGCCGCCCTCGGGGTCGTACACCAGCTGGGCGCTGGTGCCGCCGGCCAGTGCGGCGTCGTTGGCGCCGTACCCGGCGGGCACCACGACCGTGCGGGCGTCGATCCACTGGGCCTTGGCGGAGCCGGGGTCCAACTGCGAGGCGGCGGCGGCGTTCTGCGGGAGCAGGTAGCCCTCCCGGCCGCCCAGGATCCAGACCTCGTGGCCGTTGGCGGCGAGGTCCAGCGACTGGTCGGTCGGCAGGTCCTTGTCGTTGCCCCGGTGCAGGACGTAGCTGAGGCTGGTGGCGCCGGGGGCCAGCGGCACCTCGAAGACGGCGCCGAAGGCGTCGCGGCGGACCGGCAGCAGCGGGTTGCCCCAGTCGGTCGGGGTGGCGGCGCCGGTCCAGTCGTGCAGGCCCCAGCCGGTGTAGTCGCCGTCGGCCCGGTTGTAGTGGATGACGGCGGTGCCGGCGGGCTGGGTGTCGGCGGGCCCGGGGTTCGCCGTCCGGACGGTCGGGTCACCCTCCTTGAGCCAGACCTCGCCGGTCGCGCCGACGTCGAGGTGGCGGTCGGTGTCGACGTCCTTGACGCCGTCCTTCTCGACGACGAAGCCGACGTCCGAGGCCCCCTCCTTCAGCTTCACGTAGGCGAAGGCGCCGTAGGCGTCCCGGCCGGTGAAGCCGTGCCCGGCGGGCCAGGGGGTGGCCTCGCCGTCCGCGAGGTCGCCCCAGGCGTAGAGGTTCCAGCCGTCGTAGTCGCCGTCCTCGCGCTGGTAGTGCACGACGGCGTACGGGCGGGCGGTGGCGCTGGGCGCCGGGGCGGGGGTGGGGGTGCCGGTGGTGAAGCTGCCGGTGGCCGAGCGCAGGTGGCCGCTGGAGTCCTGGACCACGGCCTTGTAGCGGACCACCGTGCCGGGCCGCACGGCGCCGAGGTCCTGGGTGACCCGGTAGGTCCCGTTGTCGGCGGTGCCGAGGGTCCGCCAGGGCGCGTCGCCGATCTGCGCGGCGAAGGTGACCCGGTCGAAGCCGCCGCCGTCGACGGCCGCGCCGACGGTGACGGTGCCGGTGGAGCCGTCGGCCGGGGTCCGCAGCGCGAGCTTCGGCGCGGCCGCGACCGGCGCCAGCTTCCCGGCGGCCTTGAACACCACCGAGGAGAGCGCGGGCACGGTGACGGTGACCGCGCGGTCCGCGCCACTGGTCAGCCGCTCCCCCGCGGCCGGGTAGATCCGGTCGAAGCCCTGGCCGGCCGAGAAGGTGTCCAGGGTGACGGTCTTCGCCTCGGCCGCGTTGTTGACCGCGACCAGGTACTCGACCTGCTGCCCGGCGTCGATCCGGGAGAAGGCGTACACGCCCGCGCCGTCGGCGGCGTACCGCTCGATCTGGGCGCCGTCGGCGAGGGCCGGGTGGTCCCGGCGCAGCGCGGCCAGCCCGGCGATGCCCCGGTAGAGCTCGCCGTCGCGCCCGTAGCGGTCGGCGGAGCCGGAGGGGCCGCCGAGCACCCGGTCCGTGTTGTAGGAGGGGGTCCGCGAGGCGAAGAGGTCCTGCCGGGCGTCCTTGTCGCCGCCGGCGCCGGTGAAGCCCTGCTCGTCGCCGTAGTAGACGACCGGCTGGCCCCGGGTGAGGAACTGCAGCTCGGAGGCGAGCCGGTCCTTCTTCAGCAGGGTGGCGTCGTCGGCGCCCGGGTTGTCGCCGAGCAGGAAGGACCCGAAGCGGCCCATGTCGTGGTTGCCGAGGAAGGTCGGCAGCTCGTAGGCGTCGGTGTCGGCGGTGGTGTAGCGGTAGTCCTGCCCGTACACGTCGGCGAGGCCGCGGGCCGAGCCGCCCTGCGAGACGTAGGAGCGGGCGGCGCTCTGGAACGGGAAGTCCAGGGTGGCCTGGAGCCGGCCCTTGGTGACGTACGGCGAGGTGACCGCCGGGTCGCTGGAGAGGATCTCGCCGAACATGAAGAACTTCTTGTTGCCCTGCTTGGCGGCGAAGTCCTTGAGCGCGGGCGCCCACTGCTGCCAGAAGGCCATGTTGACGTGCTTGACGGTGTCGATCCGGAAGCCGTCCACGCCGGCGTCCTTGACCCACTGCTGGTAGACCTTCTCGAAGCCCTGGACCACCTTGGGGTTCTGGGTGTCGAGGTCGTCCAGGCCGGAGAAGTCGCCCTCGGTGGCGGACTCGCCGACGAAGGTCGAGTCGCCCCGGTTGTGGTAGAGCGCGGGGTCGTTCAGCCAGGCCGGGGCCTTGGCGGCGGTGTCGGCGGGCTTGCGGAAGACCGGGCTGTAGGGGAACGAGTCCTTGGTCAGCTTCGGCCAGGCGGCCGGGGAGCCGGCGCCCGCGTCGGCGACGGCGGTCTCGTCGACCGGCCGGCCGTCGGCGTCCAGCACCGGGTAGGCCCCGGTGGAGCGGTAGCCGTACTGCCGCTGCGCGTAGTCGATGACGTCGGCGGTGTGGTTGGTGATGACGTCGAAGAAGACCTTGATGCCCTTGGCGTGCGCCTTGGCTATCAGCTCCTTGAGCTGCTCGTTGGTGCCGAAGTGCGGGTCGACCTGGGTGAAGTCGGTGATCCAGTAGCCGTGGTAACCGGCCGAGACCTGGTCGCCGGCGCCCTGGACGGGCTTGTTCTTGAAGATCGGGGCCATCCAGATCGCGGTGGTGCCGAGGTCCTGGATGTAGTCGAGCCGCTGGAGCAGGCCCGCGAGGTCGCCCCCGTGGTAGAAGCCCTTGTCGGCCGGGTCGAGGCCGTGGTCCAGCCGGCTGCCGGTGATGCCCCCGGTGTCGTTGCCCGGGTCGCCGTTGGCGAAGCGGTCCGGCAGGACGAAGTAGAACTGCTCGCGGGAGAGGTCGTGCCGCCCGGCGGTGGCGGCCAGCGCGGCGTCCGAGGGCGGGCCGGGCGGGGCCGCGGCGAAGGCCGCGGGGGCCGCGCCGCCCAGGGTGGCGGCGGTCAGCGCGGCGGCCAGCAGCACGGCCGTGCGGCCGGGTCTGCGGATCGGGGTGGTGCTCCGTCGGCGTGTGCGGCGGGGCGGGACATCGGCCACTGAGGGCTCCCTTGCGGGGGTAAGGGGTGTCGAGTTGCCAGGACGCTAGCGGCCTGCAATCTGTTTCAGCAAGATGCAGAAAGGGTTTCAGTCCCGGAAATTTCGGCCCCCTGCGTGCCGCTGCCCGCCCCCGATTGCGCCACCCGAGGCACTCGGCGTGAGAATAGGACGTATGCCCGTCCCGCCGGTTCGTACCAGATCCCGCAGCACCCCCTACCCCGGTGGGAGCAGTCCCCTAGCCCTCAAGGGGGACAGTCGGTGAAGAATCCACTTCCAGAGGATGAGCGGACGGCTACGGGACGTCTGGCAGACTTCTCGTCCATGGGGGAACCGACCGAGATCCAGCAGACCGGCGCCGAGCGCGCCGCGGCGGCGCACGGTGGCGGTTCCGCAGCGGGCCCAGCCGGCTCCGGCCGGGTGCCCGACGGAGCCACCCGCGTCGCCCAGTCCCGCGCGGCCGCGCTGCGCGGCCGCATCCGTGACCAGCGCCGTTCACCGGCGCGACCGCGGATCTGGTTCGAGCTGGCGCTGATCGGGATCAGCTACTGGGTCTACTCCCTCGTCCGCAACGCCGTCCCGGAACAGGAAGCGATAGCCCAGAAGCACGCGGGCTGGATCTGGGACTTCGAGCAGAGCCTCGGCGTGGCCGTCGAGCGCTCGGTCAACCACGCGGTCGACAAGTTCTCGTGGTTGATCGTCGGGATGAACTACTACTACGCGACGCTGCACTTCATCATCACCATCGGCGTCCTGGTCTGGCTCTACCGGCGCCACCCGGGCCGCTACGCCGCGGCCCGCACGGTGCTGTTCGTCACCACCGGCATCGCCCTGGTCGGCTTCTACTTCTTCCCCCTCGCCCCGCCCCGGCTGATGACGGACGGCGGCTTCATCGACACCCTGAAGGTCCACAACACCTGGGGTTCGATGGCCTCCGGGCCCGCCACGCACGTCTCCAACCAGTACGCGGCGATGCCCTCGATGCACATCGGCTGGTCGCTCTGGTGCGGCCTGGCCATCTTCTTCCTGGCCCGCGCGGCCTGGGTCCGCGCGCTCGGCCTGCTCTACCCGGTGGCCACCCTGGTGGTGATCGTCTCGACCGCCAACCACTTCTGGATGGACGCCGTCGGCGGCGTCGTCTGCCTCACGGTCGGCTTCGTGGTGGCCCGGCTGATCTACCACGTCTGGGTCTACCGCCTGCCGAAGGTCCCGGCGCGGGGGGCGGCGGACGAGCCGATCACGGTGCCCGAGCAGTGGAGCGAGCCCGCGGTGAGCGCCGGACGGCGCTGAGACCGGTACGGCGAAGGGCCCGCGGAGCTTTCCGCGGGCCCTTCGCCGTACCCCGGGCCTTGCCCAGGGCCCCTTCGCCGGACCTCCGGGGGCCGGGGCGCAGCGATCCTCCGGGGGCCGGGGCGCAGCCGGTCGGGGATCAGCCGTAGAACAGCCGCTCCACCACCGCCCGGGCCCGCCGGGTGGTGCGCCGGTAGTCGTCCACCAGCTCCCCGCTGTGCCCGGCGCCGTACCCCAGGTAGCGGGCCACCGCGGCCAGCTCCCGGGCCTCCCCGGGGAAGCTGTCCCCGGGCCGGCCGCGGACCAGCATCACCGCGGAGCGCACCCGGGAGGCCAGCACCCAGGCGGCGTCCAGCACCGCCGCGTCCTCCGCCCCGACCAGCCCGGCCTCGGCGGCGGCGGCCAGCGCGGGCCTGGTCCGGGTGGTCCGCAGCGCCGGCAGCTCGTGCCCGTGCTGGAGCTGGAGGAGCTGGACGGTCCACTCCACGTCGGCCAGTCCGCCCCGGCCGATCTTGGTGTGGGTGGTCGGGTCGGCGCCGCGCGGCAGCCGCTCGGCCTCGATCCGGGCCTTGATCCGGCGGATCTCCACCACGTCCCGCTCCGGCACCCCGGAGCCCGGGTAGCGCAGCGGGTCGATCAGCTGCCGGAACCGCTCCCCCAGCTCCGCGTCCCCCGCCACCGGGTCGGCGCGCAGCAGCGCCTGGCTCTCCCAGGCGTGCGACCAGCGCCGGTAGTACGCCGCGTAGGAGGCGAGGGTGCGCACCAGCGGGCCGTTGCGGCCCTCCGGGCGCAGATCGGCGTCGACCACCAGCGGCGGCTCGGTGGACGGCCCGGAGAGCAGCGTGCGCAGCTCGTGGCAGACCGCCTGGGCGGCCCGGGCGGCGTCCTGGTCGAGCGAACCGAGCAGCGGCTCGTGGACGAAGAGGACGTCCGCGTCGGAGCCGTAGCCGAGTTCGCGCCCGCCGAACCGGCCCATCGCGATCACCGCGATCCGGGTCGGCAGCTCCCCGTGCCGGGCCTCCCAGCCGGCAGTGCAGGCGCGCAGCGCGCCCTGGAGGGTGGCCGCGTTGAGCGCGGTGAGCGCCTCGCCCGCGACGTCCAGGGCCTCGGCCGGGTCGTCACCGAGCCGCCCGAGGACATCGGCGGCGGCGGTCCGGAACAGCTCCCGGCGCCGCACCGAACGGGCGGCGGCGACGGCCGCGGGGGCGGAGTCGGCGCGGCCGACGGCGGCCAGTATCTCCTGCTCCAGGGCGGGCCGGCCGCGCGGCGCCAGGCCCTGCGGGTCGCCCAGCATGGCGACCGCCTCGGGGGCCCGCAGCAGCAGGTCGGGGGCGAGCCGGCCGGCCGAGAGGACCCGGGCCAGCTGCTCGGCGGCGGCGCTCTCGTCGCGCAGCAGCCGCAGGTACCAGGGGGTGCGGCCGAGCGCGTCGGAGACCTGGCGGAAGTTGAGCAGCCCGGCGTCCGGGTCGGCCGAGTCGGCGAACCAGCCCAGCAGCACCGGCAGCAGGGTCCGCTGGATGGCGGCCTTGCGGCTGACGCCGGAGGCCAGCGCGGTCAGGTGGCGCAGCGCGGCGGCCGGGTCGGCGTAGCCGAGCGCCTCCAGCCGGGCCCGGGCGGCGTCCGGGCTCAGCCCGGTCGCACCGGTCGGCAGCTCGGCGACGGCGTCCAGCAGCGGCCGGTAGAACAGCTTCTCGTGCAGCCGGCGGACCTCGACGGCGTGCCGCTTCCACTCCCGCTGGAGGGCGGCGACCGGGTCGGCCCGGGTGTCGTCGTTGATCAGCGGGGCGAGCGAGCGGGCCAGCCGGCGCTGGTCCTCCTCGCCGGTGGGCATCAGATGGGTGCGGCGCAGCCGGTGCAGCTGGATCCGGTGCTCCAGCGAGCGCAGGAAGCGGTAGGCGGTGTCCAGCGAGGCGGCGTCGGCCCGGCCCACGTACCCGCCCCGGGAGAGCGCGCCGAGTGCCTCCAGGGTGTTGCCGCTGCGCAGCGCCGGGTCGGTGCGGCCGTGCACCAGCTGGAGCAGCTGGACGGAGAACTCGACGTCGCGCAGGCCGCCCGGGCCCAGCTTGAGCTGGCGGTCGAGCTCGGTGACGGGGATCGAGTCGATCACCCGGCGGCGCATCTGCTGCACGTCGGTGACGAAGTTCTCCCGGGCGGCGGCCTGCCAGACCATCGGCTCCAGCGCCACCAGGTAGGCGGCCCCGAGCTCGGCGTCCCCGGCGACCGGACGGGCCTTGAGCAGTGCCTGGAACTCCCAGGTCTTGGCCCAGCGCTGGTAGTAGGCCTGGTGGCTGGCCAGGGTGCGGACCAGCGGGCCGTTGCGGCCCTCGGGGCGCAGGTTGGCGTCCACCGGCCAGATGGTGCCCTCGCCGGTGGTGTCCGCGCAGAGCCGGGTGAGCGCGGCGGCCAGCCGGGTGGCGGCCTTGATCGCCTCCTGCTCCTCGACGCCCTCCCGCGGTTCGGCGACGAAGATGACGTCCACGTCGGAGACGTAGTTGAGCTCGCGCCCGCCGCACTTGCCCATGCCGATGACGGCGAGGCGGCAGGCGCCGGCGGCCTCCGGATCCTCCTCGGCGGCGATCTCCAGGGCGGTCTGCAGGGTGGCGCCGGCCAGGTCGGCCAGTTCGGCGGCGGTCTGCGCGAGGTCGGTGGTGCCGGTGAGGTCGCGGGCGGCGATGGCCAGCAGGCAGCGGCGGTAGGCGATCCGCAACGCGTCCGCCGGGCTGACGGCGGCGTCCGCCCGCAGGCCCTCGCGCAGCGCGCGCCGGAAGTCCTCCGGGCCGGGGTGCATGTCGCGCAGTTCGAAGGTGACCAGGGCGTGCCAGTCGTGCGGGTGCCGGGCCAGGTGGTCGGCGAGCGCGGTGGACGCGCCGAGCACGCCGAGCAGCCGGTCGCGCAGCGGCTTGGAGGTGGTGAGGGTGTCGCGCAGGGTGTGCCGCTCGGTCTCGTCGGCGCCCTCCAGCAGCCGGGCCAGGCCAAGCAGGGCGAGGTCCGGATCGGCCGTGGCGCCGAGCGCGTCCAGCAGCACCGGGTCGTCGGCCAGTCCCTCCAGACCGGGCCCGGCGAGCAGCCGGACGGCCTGCGCCGGGTCGGTGAACCCGCGCCGGACCAGCCTGATCTCCGGCCGGCTCACCCGGCTCCCGGCCCGCTGCTCCTCCATGACCCCTCCATCCGCCCGCTCAGCAGGTTACGCGCCCGCACGGCGCCGCGCCGAGCGTGACCGCGGACCGGCCCCGCCCGGCCACGACCGGGAGCCTCACGGTCGCCCGGCGGACGGGCCCCGCCGCCGAGCGCCTTCACCGCCGCCGGTCGCCCCCGGCCCCGGCAGCCCCTCCGGCCGGCAGCACGGACACCGCCGTCCACTCCTCCTTCGAGGCGGACGGCGGCATCGGCTTCCTGTACGTCGAACGGGTGAAGGCCGGACGCGGAGCGCCGGGCGGCGGCCGACGGCGCACCGCCCTGTCGCCCGCTCACCGCCCGGGGCGCCCGACCGGGGCGGTGCCCCGTCGGACGGTCACGCTGTCCGGCGGCCCGGGGGGACGGACCCGATCATGCGCGCCGCCGGCCGAGCCGCATCACCGCCACACCCGCCGCGAGGAAAGCGGCCGAGAGGCCGATCAGGATCGGCGTCCCCTGGGAGCCCGTCTCGGCCAGCTCCCCGTGGGGGTGTTCGGCCGAGTGGTGCTCGCCCGCACCGTGCTGGCCGGACGCGTACCCCCCGCCCGAACCGTAGTGCCCGCCCCCGCCGTGCCCGGTCTGCTCGCCGTGCTCGCCGTGCTCGCCGTGCTCGCCGCCACCGTGGTGAGCCGACTTGCCCGGCGCCTGGCCCTTGGCGACGAGGGTCGCCTTGTTCAGGTTCTGCGAGGCCTGGTGGTTGGACTGGCTCTGCTGGTTGGAGAGGTTGTTGGCCTGCGAGGCCGACTGGTTGTTCTGCGCCGAGTTCTGCGCGCTGTTCTGCGCGGAGTTGTTCGAGTTGCTGGCGGCGCTGTTGTTCGCACTGTTGTTGAGGTTGTTCGTGACGACGTTCTGCACGTTGACGGTCACCTGGACGTGCTGGTCCTGACCCTGGTTCTGCGAGCCGCTCTGGCTCTGTCCCTGGTCCTGCTCGTTGCTCTGACCCTGGGCCTGGCCCTGACCCTGGCCCTGCTCGTTGCTCTGACCCTGCCCCTGTCCCTGACCTTGGCCCTGCCCCTGGCCCTGCCCCTGACCCTGGCCCTCGTGGCCGCCGTGACCCTCGTGGCCCTCGTGGCCCTCGTGACCGCCGTGGTGCTCGTGGTGCTCGGGGGAGCAGTCGCAGTCCGCGGCGCCGTGCTCCCCGGGCTGGCCGTGCCAGTCCTCCTCACAGTGCTCGCCACCGCGGGGCGACGAGCCCTCGGGGAACACGGACTCCGGCTGAGCCATCGGCCGACCGCGTCCGAGACCGCTCTCCTCCGACAGCGCGGGCTGCTCGGCGGCTTCGGCGTCGCCCGGCTCCGCGAGCTCCGACACCGAGCCGTCGGCGAAGGCCTCTCCGGCCTCGGTGCCCTCGTCGCCCCGGTGAGCCGGGCGAAGCCCCGGTGCGGAGTAGACGGTGCTTCGCCCGTTGAAGGTCCAGGTGCTGGTGGTGGAGCCGCTGTCCTCCTCGGCCAGACGCAGGAGGCTGTCGACCCATGCGCCCTGGGCCTCGACCGATTCGGCGGCTGCGCCGTGGTCGACGACGGGCGAGGCGTAGGCCGTGCCGCCGGCGCCCAGGGCGAGGGCGGCCGAGGCCAGTCCGGACAGGACCAGGGTGGTGATTCGAGTACGCATGACACTCCAGGATGATCCGCAAAACGGATCTTCTGAATACGCTCCCGCATCACCTGGTCACGGCTCGCACCGCTGCAGGGTAACCGCATTGGCCCAACGAATTAGCGTGCGCGGGGGACCCCTGCCCGGACGCCCGCACCGCCCTCGCCCGCCGGAGACCGGCGGGAGCGGGCGGACCCGCACAACGGAACGGGCCTGCTCCGACCGGAGCAGGCCCACTCGCGCGGTTGACGGAGCGTCAGAGCACCTGGAGGTTCTTCCGCAGCTCGAAGGGGGTGACCTCGGAGCGGTACTCCTCCCACTCCTGGCGCTTGTTGCGGAGGAACTGATGCCACCCCTGGAGGGGATAGATCAGCCCCCGATTAGCGACCGTTCGGCGGTCGTCGGCGCGTGCCCTTGGCCGTCGCCGGCCAGCCCCGGACGGCCCACAGACGGCCCGGCCCAGGCCATGAGCCCCGCCCGCTCCCCAACCACCACCCCACCAGCGCGCGGAGTCGACCGTCACACACCACCCGTTCTGACACCGGACTGGTACGAGCAGTCACCCGCCGAAGAGGTCCAGGTGCGGGCAGGCCTCCAGCGGATCGCCCGGCCGATCCAACCACTTCCACCAGACGTGCCGCCGTCCGCACCCCCCACGCCCCGGCACACACGCCGCCCATCCTCCGCCCGGTGACACAGCACCATCGCCCCGAGAGTCAGAGGCTCATTGCACTCCGGACAGCGCGGGCGGCTCTCATCCACTGCCATGACACGCAACGTACCGGGCGGATGGCGGCGCGATTACCCCATGGCCCCTTCGTAACCTGAGGGCCGGAACGACCTCGATGCACAGCATGTGGTCCCGATCCAGGCACACGACCCTGGACGAACCGACAACTCACCTCGTTGCGACTTGGTCGCGAGGGGGTCGTCCACAGTCACCCAGACAGGCGCTCCCATAGTGCAGCCCTGATTGCCCGGCTTCGGACGGCAAGAGACAGACCGAAGCACTCCCGCCTCTATTGGCAGATCACATTTTCGCCAATTCACACCCGCCGACCGAGCCAGCATGGGAGCATGCCCAGATGCTTCACAGACGCCTGAGAAGCGCTGCGCTGGCCACCCTCGCCCTGACTGCTACAGCTGCATGTGGAAGTCCGCCAGACCGTCCCGCAGCGGCCACGCCCTTCTCGTCCACCCCAGGCCCGGCCAGTCCGCCGCCCTCCCAAACAGTAAGAGTCACGACACCGAGCCCAACGGCAAGCGCAGCCCCCAGTCCAAGCATCGAGGACGAAATCGACCTCTTGGCGACGAAACAGGGCTGGCACGCCGACACATGGCATCGAACGGCATCGTACCTGGTTTCAGATATTTGCAAAACTCTGGATAGCCTCGCCGCCCAGAATGCACCCGAGGGACTTCCGCAATGGCTTATATCTGGCGGCCACACCGAAGGTGACAACGGGAAAATTCTCATCTCCGGCGTTCCGATGCTTTGCCCGAAGTGGACGGAAATAATCAAGCAGGCCACCGAAGGTAATTTCGAGCGGTCGTACGGCAATGGAGATTACGAGGTAGGCAAGGAAATAAAGCCCGGAAAGTACCGAACCTCCGGCGACCTCAAGAACTGCTACTGGGCTCGTCTTACCATATCGGGCGAGATCATCGACAACAACTTTGCACCAGCAGCGCGAGAGATTACGGTTACAATCCAGAAGGGCGACGGACTTTTCACCACCAAAGGATGCGGCGCCTGGAAGGCTGTTAAGTAGATTCACCCTATTGGATAGTGAGATTAGAACCTCCACCAGGCCTTCAGGGAACCATGAGCATCGCAACCGAGATCACCAAGAGAAGCATCGCCGCTGACGTCTCCTACCTTGGCCGATACGCCCGGGATTGCCGATCCCTCTCGGAATCTGGAAGGGGAGCCCCAGTTCCCATCCTTGGCCTCTGCATGGTCCCATATATTTCACTATGCGTCCACGAATCCCAGAAAAAGCTGGGAATCGTAATGCCACACCCAAACTCCGAGCTTTCCGCCACCGCCTCATCCATAGTTGCCCGATCTCGCCACTCTCTGAAGCTCTTCGAGGACAGTGGCCGCGGCGGCATTCACGGACTACTCTCATACTTTCACAATGAAGCATTCCCGGCCCACTTCTCGAAGTTCAGAGGCAAGCATTCGCTATCTCTGGCGAGGCTATTCGGACACGACTTGGGGATATCATATTTTGACGGCAAGCTTATTTCCACCAGTTGCTCATCAACACTCTTCCTGGGGATGCCGCTAGAAATATCGCTTCGGCAGGGTGTCGAGATTGGTGCAATATACAAGGAATACGGATCCTATCTTGGCGGCCTTGGTGCACGTCTCGACACCGGACCTGCAAGCTACGCAATAGGTTTGAATCCCGGATCATTTACATCGCGAGACGATAGAATAGCAATATTCTATTCGCGGGGGTTTAATGAGGATGGCACTCTAGCACTCAATGCAGCCCTGACCGTCTTTCGAGGGCTTCTGAATTTTGCAGACCGGGTAATCTGTCACGGACACAGCCCTCTCGCGCTCGAATATGCCCCGTTCAAGATGCGCTACATCACCCTTTATCATGTCCTATCTAGCTTGCGCCTACTCCGAAATGATCCGATCTTTCCTCTGTCAGATATTTCAAAAGGCTTCCTAGACAATATACTCTCGACTAATGGGGCCCGGACGGTCATGTCCGGCAGTGGGCGCCCATTTCGAAATAGCTTGATTCACTATGATCTCGATAGCCGGATCAGGCCGTCGGAGATAGATTTTGACGAGCCGCTTTTTGGACTGGTTCACGCTTGCTTCCAGCTGCATAACTTTGCCTCTTTTAGTACGCTGGTCGACCAGTGCATAAAAGAGACCGCAGCCCAGATTGACACATGGGCAGAGTGCACACGTAAATAGAAGACCCAGGCTCACAGGAGATCAAGCACTGCGTCCATGGCACCCAGACGCAGTTGGAAAGCGCTGGCGTGTTCGACCGTACGCCACGACAAAACCTCGCACGTTCAGGCTCTTCCAAGCTGCAGATGCTGACCGAGCCAACCTCAGCACGGCCAGCATCTCGGACAGCTCAGCGAGGCAGCCGTTGGCTGTGGGGTCCCGTCCTAGACGCTGGCAACTGACCCCTGCCATCGTTCATCCTGGCTAGGTATCTGCCTAGAGAAGGGAGCGGCTAGTGCCGGAGCGGAGCCCGCGCGGTACCTACCTGCGGATCGCCGACGCGATCGAGACGGAGATCAGCGGGAACTCCACAGAGACGTCGCTTCCTTCCGAAGCCCGGCTGATGGAGACCCACGGCGTTGGCCGAACCACGGTTCGTCGCGCTCTGGACTCCCTTGCGGCGAAGGGCCTCATCACCTCACGTCCCGGAGCTGGATGGGTGGTTGTGGGCGCCGAAAGCAAACCGCCAGTGATCGACCAGCTCATCGCACTGGTGCGGACGCTCGGTGTCGGAGCCGACTTCCCCTCGGAGAAGGAGCTCACCGAGACGACCGGCGCCGCGCGAGGCACCGTTCGACGGGCCCTCGCTCAGTTGGAGGGCGCCGGCGTTCTCGAAGTGCGCCACGGGAAGGGCCGGCGCGTCCGAACACTTCCCGCCGATCACTCCTGACCACGATCAACGAGGAGCAGATACAACCGTGTGGGCCTACGAGCTTGCCGAGTCCCTCCTGTCCACCGACCTTCCCCGCCGCTGGTCCCACTCGAAGGGGGTTGCCAGCAAGGCGCGCACCCTCTCCCGCATCCTCGGCCCCGACGCGGAGCTGCTGGAAGCCGCCGCCATCCTGCACGACGTCGGCTACTCGTCGCGGATAGTCGCCACCGGCTTCCACCCGCTCGACGGCGCGCGGTTCCTGCGCACGGAGAACGTGGACGAGCGCGTCGTGCGGCTGGTAGCCCACCACTCGTGCGCGCTGCTCGAAGCGGAGGAACGCGGCCTGCGGCGTGAGCTGGAGGAGGAGTTCCCCCTGGAGGAGCCGCACCTGGTGGACGCGCTGATCTACTGCGACATGACGACGACGCCGGACGGCACGCCGACGACGACTTCCGACCGAATCGCGGAGATCGTTGGCCGGTACGGGCCCGACAGCATCGTCGGACGGTTCATCCGCCGAGCCGAGCCGACGATCGACGCAGCAGCACGCCGGATTGAAGGTCAGCTGCTCCAGGCCCAAGTCTAGGACGCGCCTGGCAAAGCCGGAGGGACGGGAGTTGAGACGAAAAGGCGCCTCGGCCAAACTGATGCGCAGGACACACTATTACCTGCTGAGGCGAATATGACCTACGTCATCAAGGGCACGTCGAACCGAGCAGCAACCTGCGACGAGTGCGGGAAAGACGTCCAGCGCCCCATCCAACTCGAAACCATCGACCTTACCGGCAACCCACTCGGTCACCGCACCTACGTCGGCGTCGACTGCGCCGCCACCCGAACCCGCAGAAGTGTGAAGGCCGTCGAAGCCGACGCCGCACGTGCCGACCGGGCGAGGGAAGCCGATGCGCGGCGCCAAGCCGAACGAGAAGCCTTCTCCCGGCGCTACGACCAGGCCCAACTCGAATGGTTGAGAGAGACGTACGGCGTCACCACCATTGACGAAGCCTCGGAGAAGACCGGAAAGGACTGGATCGAAATCTGGACCGAAGCCCGCGCAACACTCACCGAGCTCGACTAAAGCCACACCGGCAGGGCGATTGCCACTTCCTGTGACCGTCGTGGGCTCCTCAGTCAAAGCTGTCTCCGCTCGCGCCAGGCTCTCCTCGGCCGTCAAGCGTCAGGCGGTTAGCCGATGTATGGCTGCACACGGGCGGCCTCCAGGCCGTGCGTGATCCGCAGCCGCATGGACGGGTGAATGTCCAGGTCGTCGAGGCCCACCGGGTCTACCCAGCGGACCTCCTTCGACTCCGAGCTCGTACGCAGTTCGCCGCCGACAGGCCGGGCCCTGAAGCAGATGGAGAACTGCTGCCGGACCTCCCCGTCGTCGTACGCCATGACGTGCCCCGGGTCCGTGTACAGGCCCACGACGGAGTCGACCTCGACGTCGATTCCCGTCTCCTCGCGCACCTCGCGGACCACCGTGTCCGCGACGGATTCCCCAATGTCGTGGCCGCCGCCGGGAAGCGCCCAGAGGTTGTTGTCGGTCTTGTGGATCAGCAGCAGACGCCCCGCCCGCGTCGGTCTTTTGAGTCGGCTGCAACGTCTTTCCCTGACATCCCTGACAATCCCTGACGTCCTGCCAGGAGCCAAAACCACAGGTCAGCGAGTTCCCCTGACATCCCTGACACTTTCCGCCCTCCGCCTCCGTCCGCGAGAGGGCCAATCACACTCCGCATTCACCATCCGAACCTCTCGCCGGAGGTGTCCGCATGCCCGCAAGGGGCCAACGGGGCAGCAGCGCACCAGCCGTCCGCCCCCTCCCCGATCGCTACCTCGAACCCGAGGACATCGCCCGGATCTTCGGCGTGCCGCTGGAGACCGTCTACCAGTGGCGCCGCAAGCGCACGGGGCCACCCGGATTCCGGGTCGGTCGGCACGTCCGCTACCACCCCCAGGCCGTCGCCGAATGGGCGGCCGAGCAGAACGAACAGGCGGCTTGATCCATGGCAGGACACATCCAGGACCGCTGGTACAAGACCGAGGCCGGGCCCGACGGCAAGTCCCGCCGGGCGAAGACCGACCGCCACGGCAGCGGCATGCGCTACCGTGCCCGCTACGTCGGACCGGACGGGACCGAGAAGAGCAAGTCCTTCCCCGACCGCCAGAAGCGACTGGCGGACGAGTGGCTGGCCCGGATCGAGGCCGACATGTCGCGCGGCCAGTACACCGACCCGAAGGCAGCCCGGGTCACCTTCAGGCAGTACGCGGAGAAGTGGCTGGCCTCCCAGCACACCGACCTCAACACCCGGGCCTCGGTGGACGCTCAGATCCGTCGACACGCCATCCCGTACCTGGGCCCGCGCCCGATGGACTCGTTCCTGCCCACGCACATCCGCGAGTGGCTGGCGGAACTGGAGAAAGCTGTCCCTGCATCGTCGTACCGCCGCGTCATCTTCGGGAACGTCTCCGGCATCTTCACCGCGGCTATGGAAGACCAGCTTCGGACCACGAACCCGTGCCGCTCCCGCTCGGTCATGGCGCCCAGCCGGGCTCCGGGCCGGGTGCGACCGTGGCCGGCCGATCGGGTGGCCGCCGTCCGAGCGGGCCTCCCGGAGCGCTACCGGCCCATGATGGACGCCGGCGGCGCGTGCGGCCTGAGGCAGGGTGAGATCTTCGGTCTTCCGGTGGATGAGATCGGGCTCGACACCGGCTGGCTGCACGTCGGCTATCAGGTCAAGGACATCGGGGGCCGCCTGGTGTTCGCCCCGCCCAAGCGCGGGAAGGTCCGGGACGTCCCGCTCCCGGAGCAGGTCTCCCACATCTTCAAGGCCCACATCGAGGAGTTTCCGCCCGAGGAGGTCACGCTGCCGTGGCTCACCCCGGACGGCCCGCCGGTCACCAAGCGACTGCTGTTCACGCGGGAGGAGGGAGGCCCCGTCCGCCGGAGCGACTTCAACACGTACGCGTAGAAGCCCGCTCTCGTCGCGGCCGGCGTCATCCCGCCACCGGAGAAGGGCAAGCGGCACCAGGCGTCCCGTGAGGACGGCATGCACGCCCTGCGGCACTTCTATGCCTCGGTCCTGCTGGACGCCGGCGAGAGCGTGAAGGCGTTGAGCGGGTACCTCGGGCACAGCGACCCCGGGTTCACGCTCCGGGTCTACATGCACCTCATGCCGAGCAGCGATGGCCGCACCCGCCGGGCGGTGGACAAGCTCTACGAAGGGCTCGGCTGGGCCCCGGTTTTGCGGCCCGACGGCCCCTAGACGGCCCAGGGCGGGTGAGGGGCCTCCCGGGTCGGCGGTGCGATACCGCCGACCCGGGGCCCTCACCCACCCTGGTAACCGCGCTGACCTGCGGCTACAGCACCTGGAGGTTCTTCCGCAGCTCGAAGGGGGTGACCTCGGAGCGGTACTCCTCCCACTCCTGGCGCTTGTTGCGGAGGAAGAAGTCGAACACGTGCTCGCCGAGGGTCTCGGCGACCAGCTCGCTGCGCTGCATCAGGTCAATGGCCTCGCCGAGGTTCTGCGGCATCGGCTGGATGCCGAGGGCGCGGCGCTCCGCGTCGGTGAGCGCCCAGACGTCGTCGTCCGCGCCGGGCGGGAGTTCGAGGCCCTCCTCGATGCCCTTGAGGCCGGCCGCGAGGGTGACGGCGTAGGCGAGGTAGGGGTTGCAGCCGGTGTCCAGCGAGCGGACCTCGATCCGGGTGGAACCCTGCTTGCCGGGCTTGTACATCGGGACGCGGATCAGGGCCGAGCGGTTGTTGTGGCCCCAGCAGATGTACGACGGCGCCTCGCCGCCGGCGCCCGCGGTGCGCTGCGAGCCGCCCCAGATCCGCTTGTAGGAGTTGACCCACTGGTTGGTGACGGCGGCCGTCTCGGCGGCGTACTTGAGCAGTCCGGCGATGAAGGAGCGGCCGACCTTGGAGAGCTGGTACTCCGCGCCGGACTCGTGGAACGCGTTGCGGTCCCCCTCGAAGAGCGAGAGGTGGGTGTGCATCCCCGAGCCGGGGTGGTCGGAGAACGGCTTCGGCATGAAGCTGGCGTGCACGCCCTGCTCCAGCGCGACCTCCTTCATGACCAGACGGAAGGTCATGATGTTGTCGGCGGTGGAGAGCGCGTCGGCGTAGCGCAGGTCGATCTCCTGCTGCCCGGGCGCGCCCTCGTGGTGGGAGAACTCCACCGAGATGCCCATCGATTCCAGCATCGTGATCGCCTGGCGGCGGAAGTCGTGCCCCACCCCGCGCGGGGTGTGGTCGAAGTAGCCGGACTGGTCGGCGGGGATCGGCGCGGTGCCGTCGCCGGGCAGGTTCTTCAGCAGGAAGAACTCGATCTCGGGGTGGGTGTAGAAGGTGAACCCGAGCTCGGAGGCCTTCTCCAGGGTGCGCTTGAGCACGAACCGCGGGTCGGCGAAGGACGGGGAGCCGTCCGGCATCAGGATGTCGCAGAACATCCGGGCCGTCCCGGGCGTCTCCGAGCGCCAGGGCAGGATCTGGAAGGTGGTCGGGTCCGGCTTGGCGATCATGTCGGACTCGTAGACGCGGGCGAAGCCCTCGATCGCCGACCCGTCGAAGCCGATGCCCTCCTCGAAGGCCTGCTCCAGCTCCGCTGGCGCCACCGCGACCGACTTCAGGAACCCGAGCACGTCGGTGAACCACAGTCGGACGAAACGGATGTCACGCTCTTCGAGCGTCCGGAGCACGAACTCCTGCTGCTTGCCCATGGGGACAGTCTCACCTCTGCTCTTTACGTTCGTGTTACGCCCGGAAACCACCCGAAAGCGACTGTCCCCATCATGGCGGATCGCGGCCGCCGAGGGCAGTGGCAACCCTCGGACGCGACATCGCGTCAGATTGACGATTAGACTCACGGCATGCCCACTCTCCGTCTCGCCCTGTGCCAGACCGACCCCTGGGTCGGTGATCTCGACCGCAACGCGGACGAGGTGGTACGCCGGACGGCCCAGGCCGTCGAGGCCGGTGCCCGGCTGATCGCCTTCCCCGAGATGGCCCTGACCGGGTACCCGGTGGAGGACCTCGCCCTACGCCGCTCCTTCGTCGAGGCCTCCCGGTCCGCGCTGGTCGCCCTGGCCGCGCGGCTGGCCGGCGAGGGGCTGGGCGAGGTGCCGGTCGTGGTCGGCTACCTGGGCCGGTCCGACCAGGCCTCACCGCGGTTCGGCCGCCCGGCCGGGTCGCCGCAGAACTGCGCCGCGGTGCTGCACCGCGGCGGGGTGGTCACCCGGTTCGCCAAGCACCACCTGCCCAACTACGGGGTGTTCGACGAGTACCGCTGGTTCGTCCCCGGCGACCAGCTGCCGGTGCTGCGGCTGCACGGGGTGGACGTGGCGCTCGCGATCTGCGAGGACATCTGGCAGGACGGCGGCCGGGTCAGCGCCGCCCGCGAGGCCGGGGCCGGCCTGCTGCTGGTGCTCAACGGCTCGCCCTACGAGCGGAACAAGGACGACGCCCGGCTGGAACTGGTCCGGCGGCGCGCCGCCGAGGCGGGCTGCGCGCTGGCCTACGTCAACATGGTCGGCGGCCAGGACGAGCTGGTCTTCGACGGCGACTCGATCGTGGTCGGCGCGGACGGCGGGGTGCTGGGCCGCTCGCCGCAGTTCGCGGAGCACCTGCTCGTCCTCGACCTCGACCTGCCGGCCGCGAGCAGCGACCACACCGACGGGCTGCTGCTCGCCGACGGCCTGCACCTGGTCCGCCGCGAACTGGGCGGCGAGCCGCTGCCCGCGCCCGCCGCGCCGCTCCGGGCCGAGGTGGCGCCCAGGATCTCGGACGAGGCCGAGATCTGGGCCGCGCTGGTCTCCGGCACCGAGGCGTACGTGCGCAAGAACGGCTTCCGCTCGGTGCTGCTCGGCCTCTCCGGTGGCATCGACTCCGCGCTGGTGGCGGCCATCGCGGTGGACGCGCTGGGGGCCGGGAACGTGCACTGCGTCTCGATGCCGAGCCGGTACTCCTCCCAGCACTCCCGGGACGACGCCGCCGAGCTGGCCCGCCGGACCGGCCTGCACTTGCGGACGGTGTCGATCGCGCCGATGGTCGACGCCTACCTGGCGGCCACCGAGCTGACCGGCCTGGCCGAGGAGAACCTGCAGTCCCGGCTGCGCGGCACGCTGCTGATGGCGATCTCCAACCAGGAGGGCCACCTGGTGCTCGCGCCGGGCAACAAGAGCGAGCTGGCGGTCGGCTACTCCACGCTGTACGGCGACTCGGTCGGCGCGTTCGGACCGATCAAGGACGTCTACAAGTCGCTGGTCTTCCGGCTCGCCCGCTGGCGCAACGAGGAGGCCGCGCGGCGCGGCGAGCCGGCGCCGATCCCGGAGCACACCATCGACAAGCCGCCGTCCGCCGAGCTGCGGCCGGACCAGGTGGACACCGACTCGCTCCCCGACTACGACCTGCTGGACACCGTGCTCAGCCGCTACGTCGAGGGCGACGAGGGCCGGGACTCGATCGTGGCGGCGGGCTTCGACCCGGCGGTGGTCGACCGGGTGGTGCGGCTGGTCGACACCGCCGAGTACAAGCGCCGGCAGTACCCGCCGGGCCCGAAGATCTCCGCCAAGGGTTTCGGCCGGGACCGCCGGCTGCCGATCACCAACCGCTGGCGCCGGGGCTGATCACCGACCGCCGGCGCCGCGGCTGATCGCCGGCCGGCCGGTCCCGGCCGCCGGTGGTCACCCCTGGTAGCGGTAGGTGGCCGCGATCGCGAGGTGGTCGCTGCCGTCGTGGCCCAGGGTGCGGGAGTCGGTGGGCTTCAGACCGCCCTTGCTCATGATCTGGTCGATCCGGGCCATCGGGAAGGACGCCGGCCAGCTGAAGCCGAAGCCGTCACCGGCCGCGCCCTGGGCCGAGCGCATCTGCGAGGTGACCGGCGCCAGGCTGCGGTCGTTCATGGTGCCGTTGAGGTCACCGAGCAGCAGCACCTTCTTCAGCGACTCGGCCTCGATCGCGTCACCCAGGGCCTGGGCACTGGCGTCCCGCTGGTTGACGGTGAAGCCGCCCTCGGCCTTCAGCCGGACGGACGGCAGGTGCGCGACGTACACCGCGACCGGGCCCTGCGGGGTGCCGACCTGGGCGCGGAAGGCCCTGGTCCAGCCCATCTTGATGTCCACCACCGAGACGCCGCTGATCGGGTACTTCGACCAGAGCCCGACCGTACCCTCCACCGCGTGGTACGGGTAGCTGTCGGCCAGCCCGGTCTCGTAGGCGCGCAGCGGCCGGCCGGCCAGCTCCTGGAGCGCGACGATCTGGGCGCCCGAGTCCTTGAGCAGCTGCACCGTGCGCTGCGGGTCGGTGTTGGCGGCGGCCACGTTGTGGCTGACCACCGTCCAGTCCCCGGCGCCGCCGCTCTTGTCGCTGAGCAGCCCGCCGAACATGTTGAACCAGATCACCACCGGCAGCAGCAGCGCGATCAGCGCGGTGGCGGAGCGGCGCAGCAGGGCCGGCACCAGCAGAACGGGTACGGCCAGGCCGACCCAGGGCAGGAAGGTCTCCAGCAGGCTGCCGAGGTTGCCGACGGTGTTGGGCACCTCGGCGTGGAAGGCCAGCAGGGCGGCGGCGAGCAGGGCGAGGGCGGCGAGGAGCAGGCCGCGCGGCCAGGGGTTGCTGCCCCGGGCGTCCCGGCCCCAGCCGCGCAGGCCGAGGAACCCGGCACCGGACCCGGACCGGCCGGCACCCCCCGGACCACCGGGCCCGGGACCGCCGAGGCCACCGGGACCGCCGAGGCCGGGGCCGGGGCCGCCGAGGTCACCGGCGCCACCGGGGCTACCGGTGCCGTCCGGGCCGGTGCCGGTGCCGGTGCTCCCGGCGGTGGCCGGGGCCCCGCCTCCCGCCGCCGGTGCCGTCCGGTCCGTCCAGTCCGCCTGCGCCATCCCGTGGCTCCCGTTCGTTCGTGCCGTCTGCCGGTCCGACGCGCGACCCCGCCGGAGGGCGGGCACGGTGCCGGACTGGTGCCGGTTTGATCGGATTCCCGGCTCAGCCTATGCCGGGACAGACGCGGGCTCCGGGGAGCGGGTTCCGGCGTGGCCCGGTTTGGTGAGCCAGGCCACGCCGGGGAGCCGCACGGAGGCCCCCGCGGCAGGTCGGTCGCGGCGGGCCGGTCGCGGCGGAGCGCGGCGGGGCGGGTCAGTCGCGGGCGGCCGGGCCGGCCAGGCCCTGGAGCATCGCGTCGATCATCGTGGTGGCGAGCCCGGGATCGTCGAGGTCGGACTCCTCCCACAGGATGCTGCGGGTGAGGATCGGACCGATCAGCAGGTCGGCGAGGAGTTCCTCGCCGAGGTCGCCCCGGAGCACGCCCTCGGCGACGCCCCGGCGGATCAGGTCGCGCGCCATCACCCGGCGCGGCCCGATCACCCGTTCCCGGTAGGCCGCGTGCAGCTCGGGCCAGCTGTGCATCTGGCTGAGCGCGGCCTTGAGCACCCAGCGGGAGCGCTTGGCGAGGCCGCGGATGCGCATGTACTCGACCATCGCGATCAGGTCGTCCCGGACGGCGCCGCCGGTGGTCTCCGGGACGGGCGCCTCCAGCCGGCTGACCATGTCGACCAGCAGGGCCTCCTTGTTGGGCCAGCGCCGGTAGATGGTGGCCTTGCCGACGCCGGCGGCGGTGGCGATGCCCTCGATGGTCAGCTCGGCCAGACTGCTGCCGGCCGCCATGAGCTCCTCGACGGCGGTGAAAATGGCCTGCTCGGCCGCCTCGCTGCGCGGGCGGCCCCGCCGCGGGCTCGTGCAGTCCGGCGCGACCGTGGTGTCCGTCTTCATCCCCGCTGGTCTCCCTCGATGGTCGCGGGCGCGCGGCGCCGTTCCAGTACCGATTGTCGTCCGCACTCCGGCCCGGTGGAAGCCGCCGTACGCACATGGCCCCGGCCGCCCGGACGGGTCCGGGCGGCCAGGGGCCCATTCTCGCTCAGCTCGGCCGCAGCTCAGCCGGGGTCCGGCCGACCGCGACCGGTCAGGCGTCGGCCGCTTCGGTCTCCCGCACGGGGCCGGCCGCCTTCGCCGGGGCGGGTGCGTCCCCCGGCGCGCCGCCGGGGCCGCCCGCCGTGATCCGGCCGGGGAGCAGGAACCAGGCGAGCAGTGCGCCGACCGCGGTGACTCCGGCCGAGAGGCCGGCCACCACGTGCATGGCGTCGATGAAGGAGGCGTTCGCCGGGCCGATCAGCTCGGCGCCCTGCGGCCCGAGCCGGCCGGCCACGGCCATGGTGGCCTCCAGGGACTCACCGGCCTTCTCCCGCAGCGCGCCGGCCGGCAGCTTGTCCAGCTGGTCGGACATCCCGTTGCGGTAGACGGTGGAGAGCACCGCGCCGAGCACGGCCACCCCGAGCGAGCCGCCGACCTGGCGGAAGGTGTTGTTGATCGCCGAACCGGCACCGGCCTTCTCGCGCGGCAGCGAGCCCATGATCGCGACGGTGACCGGCGGCATCACGTGCGCCATGCCGCTGCCCATCAGCAGGCCGAGGACCACCAGCACCCAGATCGGCGTGTCGACGTCGAGCAGCAGGTAGCCGAGGAAGCCGATCGCGATCAGGGCCATGCCGCCGGCGCAGGTGGCGCGGACGCCGAAGCGGTCCACCACCAGCCGGGCCCGCGGGGCGAACAGCAGCTGGGCGGCGGCCAGCGGCAGCATCAGCAGGCCGGCCTGCAGCGCGCTGTAGCCGCGCACGCTCTGGGTGTAGAAGACGCCGAAGAAGGAGACGCCCATCAGCGCGAAGAAGACCACGCCGACGACGACCACGGAGGCGCTGAACACCTTGTTGCGGAACCAGCTGATGTCCAGCGCCGGGTACGCGGTGCGGCGCTCGAACCAGACGAAGGCGACCAGCGCGACCACACCGACCAGCACCGGCCCCCAGGCCTCCGGGGAGGTGAAGTCGGCCAGCTCGCCGCCCTTGATGATGCCGAAGATCAGCGCGACCAGGCCGATGATCGAGAGCAGCACGCCGACCGGGTCGAGCCGGCCCGGGTTCGGGTCCTTGGACTCGGGCACCAGCAGCACCATCGCGATCACGGCGACCACCACGATCGGGACGTTGATCAGGAAGACCGAGCCCCACCAGAAGTGCTCGATCAGCAGGCCGCCGGTGATCGGGCCGATCGCGATGGCCAGGCCGACCGCGCCGGCCCAGATGCCGATCGCCTTGGGCTGCTCGGCGCGCTCGAAGACGTTCATGATGATGGCGAGCGTGGCGGGCATCGCCAGCGCGCCGCCGACCCCCATCAGCGCGCGGTAGCCGATGAGTTCACCCGGCGAGGCGGCCATCGCGGAGAGCAGCGAGGCGATCCCGAAGACCACCATGCCGGCCAGCAGGGCGCGCTTGCGGCCGAACCGGTCACCGAGCAGGCCCGCCGTGAACAGCAGCCCGGCGAAGACCAGGGTGTACGAGTTGATCGACCATTCCAGGTCGCTCTGGCTGGCGCCGAGCCCGGTGGGCGCGGGTGACGCGATGGTCTTCATCGCGACGTTCAGGATCGAGTTGTCGAGGACGACGACGAGGAGGGCGAGCACCAGGGTGCACAGGATCGCCCAGCGTCGGCGGTGGATGGCTTCCGGCACCCGAGGTGGCGCGGCTGCGGTGGTCATTGCGGTCTTCCCGTCCGTGGTGGCGTGTCACTGGCGGGCATTTGCGAGTCGTGTGCGTCTCGTAACCCCCGCGATCACCCTAGCGCGACTTTCGATACGAGACGAATCCGTTTCGTAAAGCTCGGGCAAAGGCTCGGCGCCGGGCCGGCGCGGCGAGCCGCACCGGGTCGGGCCGCGTCGGTCGGCCGGGCCGGGTGCCGCACCGGGCGCCCGGCCGGTGTGCCCTAGATCGCAGCGCGGTCCGGGCACGCCTCTTTGCGCCCGCGCCGGGGCGTGCAAGCATGGAGGGGATCCGGGGACGCCACACGGCGCCACGAGACGACAACCCTTCAGGAGCCTGTTCGATGAACGCTTCTTCGCCTTCGCCTGCCCAGAACCAGGCGTCGACCGCGACCCTCTACGGCGGGGTCACCAACCGCCGCGTCACCGTCCGCGACCTCGCCGCCGCCAAGCAGCGCGGCGAGAAGTGGTCGATGCTCACCGCCTACGACGCCCTCACCGCGGGCGTCTTCGACGAGGCCGGCACCCCCGTCCTGCTGGTCGGCGACTCGGCGGCCAACTGCCACCTCGGCTACGAGACCACCGTGCCGGTGACCATGGATCAGATGGTGATGCTCTCCGCCGCCGTCGTCCGCGGCACCAAGCGCGCCATGATCGTCGCCGACCTGCCCTTCGGCTCCTACCAGGAGTCCCCCGCGCAGGCCATGCACAACGCCGTCCGGCTGATGAAGGACGCCGGGGTCGGCGCGGTCAAGCTGGAGGGCGGCGAGCGCAGCGCCCGGTCGATCGAGCTGCTGGTCGAGGCCGGCATCCCGGTGATGGCCCACATCGGCCTCACCCCGCAGTCCGTGCACGCCTTCGGCGGCTACCCCGTCCAGGGCCGCGGCGACGAGGCGGCGCACCGGATGCTGCGCGACGCCAAGGCCGTCCAGCAGGCCGGCGCCTTCGCCGTCGTCCTGGAGGCCGTCCCCGCCGAGCTGGCCGCCCAGGTCACCGAGCAGCTGGCGATCCCGACCGTCGGCATCGGCGCCGGGGTGGACACCGACGCGCAGGTGCTGGTCTGGACGGACATGGCCGGCATGACGGCGGGCCGGGTCCCGAAGTTCGTCAAGCAGTACGCCGACCTGCGGGCCGTCCTCGGCGAGGCCGCCCGCGAGTTCGCCGCCGACGTGCAGTCCGGCGCCTTCCCGGCCCCGGAGCACACCTTCCACTGACCGGCCGGTACGGGCCCCGCTCCGCTCGGAGCGGGGCCCCACCCGTGCCCGGGACGCCGCACCGGGAGCACCGCGACAGCGGGATGACAGCGGGCCGCCCGGGCCCGGGCACACCGTGACAGCAGACTGTCAGTGGGGTCGGACAGTCTGGGGGCATGACACGAATCGCCACTGCCCCGAACGACCGGGGGCCCGCCGCGGGCAATGCCGTAGAGGTGCGCGGCATCGTCAAGCACTACGGCGCGACCAAGGCACTCGACGGTGTCGACCTCACCGTCCGCGAGGGCACCGTGCTCGGCGTGCTCGGCCCGAACGGCGCCGGCAAGACCACCCTCGTCCGGGTCCTCTCCACGCTGATCAAGCCGGACGCCGGCACGGCCTTCGTCGGCGGCTACGACGTGCTGCGCCAGCCCAAGCAACTGCGCCGCACGATAGGCCTGACCGGCCAGTACGCCTCCGTCGACGAGATGCTCTCCGGCTACGAGAACCTCTACCTGATCGGCCGGCTGCTGGACCTCTCCCGCAAGGACGCCAAGGCCCGCGCCACCGAGCTGCTGGAGCGCTTCTCGCTCACCGAGGCCGCCAAGCGCGTCGCCAAGACCTACTCCGGCGGCATGCGCCGCCGCCTCGACCTGGCCGCCAGCATGATCGGCCGGCCCCGGGTCCTCTACTTGGACGAGCCCACCACCGGCCTGGACCCGCGCACCCGCAACGAGGTCTGGGACGAGGTGCAGCGGATGGTCGGCGAGGGCACCACCGTGCTGCTCACCACCCAGTACATGGAGGAGGCCGAGCAGCTCGCGAACGAGCTGACCGTGATCGACCGCGGCCGGGTGATCGCCTCCGGCGGGGTGGCCGAGCTCAAGGCCCAGGTCGGCGGCCAGACCCTGCAGGTCCGCCCGGCGCACCCGGGCGAACTCTCCGAGATGGCCCGCTGCCTGCGCGAGAGCGGCATCGCCGGGGCCACCGTCTCGGCCGACACCGGCCTGCTGTCGGTCCCGATCACCGACGAGGCGCAGCTGACCGCCGTGGTCGGGGTGCTCGGGACCCGCGGTTTCGCCATCGCCGGCATCGACACCCTGGTCCCCAGCCTGGACGAGGTCTTCCTCACCATCACCGGCAAGCCCGCGACCGTCGCGGCCGCCGCCCCGAGCCTCGCCAAGGAGCCCGTCGCATGACCACCGCAACGCTCGCCCCCGCCCGGGTGGAGGACACCCGGATCGGCCTGGCCGGCACCTTCCGGCACATCGGGGCGCTGACCCGCCGCAACCTGATGCGGATCAAGGCGGACCCGGAGTCGATGTTCGACGCGGTGCTGATGCCGATCATCTTCACCGTGCTCTTCGTCTACGTCTTCGGCGGGGCGATCTCCGGCGGCCAGGACGCGTACAAGCAGTACATGATCCCCGGTCTGCTCGGGCAGACCGGCCTCACCCTGGCGATGGCCGTCGGCACCGGTCTGAACAGCGACTTCCAGACCGGGGTGATGGACCGCTTCCGCACCCTGCCGATCGGACGCTCCGCCGTCCTGCTCTCCAAGATCGCCGCGGAGACCTGCCGGGCGCTGGTCTCCTTCGCCATCCTGATCGGCTTCGCGCTGATCCTCGGCTTCGAGGTGAAGACCGGACCGCTGGAGGCGCTGGCCGCGGTCGGCCTCTCGCTGGTCTTCGGCATGTCGATCGTCTGGATCTCGATGCTGCTCGGCATGGCGATGAAGAGCGCCCAGGCCGTCCAGGGAGTGTCCATGCTCGTCCTGATGCCGATGCAGTTCGGCAGCTCGATCTTCGCGCCGACCGACACCATGCCGGGCTGGCTGCAGTCCTTCACCAAGGTGAACCCGCTCTCGGCGCTCGCCGACGCCTGCCGCGCGCTGCTCAACGGCGAGGGCGCGGTGGCCCACCCGGTGCTCATCGTGCTCGGCTGGTCGATCGGCATCACCGCGGTCTTCGCGCCGCTCGCGGTGGCCCGGTTCCGCAAGCGGACCTGAGGGCCCGCACCACCTGGTCCGCCGGCCGGCCGACCCCTGGGACGGGGGGTCAGCCGGCCGGCCAGTCGATCATCCGCTCCAGCAGCGCGTTCGCCTCGGCGATCGAGCGGCAGGCGCCCAGCGCGCGGGCCTCGGCGAAGGCGTCCTCACCCAGCCGGGCCCGCAGGCCCGCCTCGGTCCGCTCGCTCTCCACCCGCTCCAGGTAGCCGCCCTTGGGCCCGGTCAGACCGACGTGCGCGCCGAGCAGGACCGCCGCCCGGCGGGCCGCCTCGTCGTCGTCGTCCCGCTCGGCGTAGGCCCACAGGACACCGACCGCCGGGAGCACCATCATCACGGACATCTGCTCCGCGAAACCGCTCGTGGTGTCCGTCAGCTCGCGCAGCAACCGCCGCCCCTCCCGCAGGAGTTCCATCCCGCGGTCCGGATCCCCGGAACGGGCCACCATCCAGCCCCGGGTGACCGTCAGCAGCCCGCCGACCAGGCCGGGGGCGAAGCCGCCCACCTTGGTCCCGCTCAGCTGGTCCAGCTCGCGCAGCGCGGCGTCGAACTCACCGCGCTGGGCGTGCACCGCGCAGAGCATCAGGTGCCCGAAGAGCAGCGCGCCGTTGGCCGCGTGGCTCTCGCCCGGCTCGACCGAGGCCAGGGCCTCCCGGATGTGCCGCTCGCCGGCGTCGAGGTCGATGCCGAGCATCGCCCCGCCGAGCTGTACCTGCAGCATCGGCACCTCCTGCGGGGCGCCCAGCAGTTCGGCCAGCTCGATGGCGCGCTCGTACGCGACGACGGCCTCCTCGGACCGGCCCTCGTTGGACATCGACTCGCCGCGGGCCGCGTAGGCCTGGGACATCCCCCACCGGTCGCCGCAGCGCCGGAACAGCTCCAGCGACTCCTCGCCGTCGCGCAGGGACTGCTCCATCCCGCCGGGCCAGTCGTTCATCATCTTGGCCCGGATCTGCAGGATGAACGCCAGGTCGTTGTCGCTGCCGTGCACGCGGCAGCCGTCCACCGCGTCGTTCAGCAGGTCGCGCAGCAGCTCCAGCTTGCCGGCCAGGAAGGCCCCGAACACCCGCATCAGGCCCGGGAACCGGTAGGCCTGCGGGAGGTCCGGGGTGTACGCGTCGAGCAGGTTCCGGGAGAGCCGCAGCGCCTCCGGGTCGCCGAGCACCTCCAGGTTGCCCTCGAAGAGCCCGACCAGCCGGTACATCACCACCTCGCGGCGGGCCTCCTCGGCCACCCTCGGCGGCAGCGGCATGCCGTACTCCAGCACCGGCCGCTCCAGCGGCCGCAGCGGCAGGGTGGCCGGGTCGAACGGGTCCGGGCCGAGCGCGGCCACCGCCTCGTACCACTCCCGGGCCTCCAGCCCGAAGCCGCGCAGCGACCAGTACCAGCTCATGCCGAGCACGAGGACCAGCGCCTCGTGCTCGTCGCCGCGGTCGACCGCCCGCCGCAGCGCCGCCCGGATGTTCTCCTGCTCCCGCTCCAGCACCGCCAGCCAGGTCAGCTGCTCCGGTCCGTGCAGGCGCAGTTCGGCGGTCCGGACCAGCTCGCGGAAGTGCTCGACGTGCCGGCGCCCGGTCTCGCTCCGCTCGGCCGCCTCGGCCAGCCGCTCGGTGGCGTACTCGTGGATGGTCTCCAGCATCCGGTAGCGGGGCAGGCCCTCGCCGCCCAGGTCGGCCACCAGCAGCGACTTGTCGACCAGCGAGAGCAGGGCGTCCGCGACCTCCTCGCGGGGCAC
Source organism: Kitasatospora sp. NPDC059973 (assembly GCF_042737525.1). Lineage (NCBI taxonomy): Bacteria > Bacillati > Actinomycetota > Actinomycetes > Kitasatosporales > Streptomycetaceae > Kitasatospora > Kitasatospora sp. NPDC059973. Next base: position 58,447 of record NZ_JBHWUI010000025.1, read on the forward strand.
CTCGGCCTCGTCGGCACAGATCGCCTCGGCGTCCTCCAGCCGCCAGCCGCCGGCGAAGACCGAGAGCCGGCGCAGCACCGCCCGCTCCTGCTTGCCCAGCAGGTCCCAGCTCCAGTCGACCACCGCGCGCAGGGTCTGCTGACGGGGCAGCAGGGTGCGGCTGCCGCCGGTGAGCAGCCCGAAGCGGCCGTCCAGCCGGTCGGCGATCTGGCGGGCCGTCATCACCCGCAGCCGGGCGGCGGCCAGTTCGATGGCGAGCGGCAGGCCGTCCAGCCGGCGGCAGATCTCGGCACAGGCGGCCGGATCGCTCTGCGGGTCGAAGCCCGGGCGGGCGGCGGCGGCGCGCTCGACGAGCAGCCGCAGCGCGACCGGGTCGGGCAGCGGCTCGACCGGCAGGACGCTCTCCCCGGGGACACCGAGCGGTTCGCGGCTGGTGGCGAGGACGGTGAGGCCGGGGCACTCGGCGAGCAGTTGGTCGGTGAGGTCGGCGGCGGCCTGGATCAGGTGCTCGCAGTTGTCCAGCACGAGCAGCATCCGGCGGTGGCCGCAGTACTCGACCAGCCGGCGGAGCGGATCCTCCGCGCGGCTCTCCAGCGCCTCGGCGACCAGGCTGCCGGTGTGCAGCAGCGTCTCGCGCAGCCCGAGCGCGGAGACCACCGCGGCCGGGACGGCGAGCGGGCTCTCCAGCGGGGCGAGTTCGGCCAGCCAGACGCCGTCCGGCCAGTGGCCGGCGGCCTGCTCGACGCGGCCGGCCTCGATCGAGAGCCTGGTCTTGCCGGAGCCGCCGGGGCCGGTCAGGGTGACCAGCCGGCTGCCGGCCAGGGCGGTGCGCAGTGCGCCGAGGTCGTCCTCCCGGCCGACGAAGCTGGTGAGCCGGCCGCGCAGATTGCCCGCGCCGCGGGTCGGCGCCGCCGGCGGTGCCTGCTCGGGAGCCGGCGGCCCGGACGGCCTTGGCGCCCCGACCGGGGCCAGCAGTTCGGCGTGCAGGTCCTGGAGGCGGCGGCCCGGATCGGCGCCGAGCTCGTCCGCCAGGGCGTGCCTGGTCCGCTCGTAGTGACGCAGCGCCTCGGCGGTGCGCCCGCTCTCGTGCAGGGACCGGATCATCAGGTACTGCAGGGGCTCGTCCAGCGGCTGCCGCTCGCAGAGCTCGGCGAGTTCGGCGGTGAGTTCGGCGGCCCGGCCGAGGCCGAGGTCGGCGGTGATCCGGTGCCGGCGGGCCTCGTCCCGCTGGGCCTCCAGCCGGGTGGCGGGGCCGCCGCGGTCGGGGAGGTCGGCGAGGGCCGGTCCGCGCCAGAGCGCCAGGGCGGCGCGCAGCCGCTCGGCGGCCAGCGCGTGGTCGGCCTCCTCCAGCGCCCGGCGGCCCTCGCCGGCCAGCCGCTGGAAGTCGCCCAGGTCCGTCCGCGGCTCGGTCAGCCAGTAGCCGGCCGGGCCGGAGCCGACCTGGTCGCGGCCGACGGTGCGGCGCAGCCGGCCGACCAGGGTCTGCAGCGCGGCGGAGGAGTCCTGCGGTGGCTCGGTGTCCCACACCTCGTCCACCAGGAGGTCGGCCGGCACCGGCCGTCCCTGCCGCAGGACCAGCGCGGCGAGCAGCGCCCGCAGCCGGGCACCGCCGAGCGGGACCGGCGTGCCGTCGTCGTGGTGGGCGGTGGTGGTACCGAGGATGCCGTAGTGCACCCGCCCATTCTGGTCGATGAAGGGTCGTGCCACGCACGCATTTCCGGGCCGGCCCCGGAGACCGGAACCGGGACGGCTGCTCCGGACGTTCACCGGGGACGGCTTGTCCGGCAACGGACCCGCCGGGCATGATCGGTCCCCTGCCCGCACCCCAGACCTCCGGAGCGACCACGTCATGACCTTCGCCGCAACGCAGCGCTCGCGCCGCGAGGACCGACGGATCAGCCCGGTGTTCTGGGCCATGCTGGCCACCCTCGCGACCTCCGGCTGGGCGGTCTACGCGGGCTACGGCAACGCCCGGTTCGGGATCTTCCTGTTCGTGGTGGCGGGCTGGATGGTCTCGCTCTGCCTGCACGAGTACGCGCACGCCCGCACCGCCCTGCACGGCGGCGACATCACCGTCGGCGCCAAGGGCTACCTCACGCTCAACCCGCTCAAGTACGCGAACGCGCTGCTCAGCTTCGTGCTGCCGATCGTCTTCGTGCTGCTCGGCGGCATCGGCCTGCCCGGCGGGGCGGTCTGGATCGAGCGGCACCGGATCAACGGGCGGCTCAAGCACAGCCTGATCTCGGCGGCCGGCCCGCTGGTGAACCTCGCGGCCGCGGTGCTGATCCTGGTCCCGGTGGGCGCCGGCTGGCTGGACGGCACCGAGGTGCACGCGGTCTGGAACGGCTACGAGCTGAGCGTGTCGCCGCTGGCGCTGGCCCTGGGCTTCCTCGGCATGCTGCAGCTCAGCGCGACCCTGCTGAACCTGCTGCCGGTGCCGGGTCTGGACGGCTACGGGATCATCGAGCCCTGGCTGTCCCACAAGGCCCGCCGGGCGGTCGAGCCGTTCGCCCCGTACGGGATGCTGGCGATCTTCGCGCTGCTCTGGCAGCCCGAGGTGAACCACTACTTCTTCGAGGCCGTCTACGGCGTGATGGACCTGCTCGGCGTCGACCGGCTGTACGCCCAGGTCGGCCACGACCTGTTCACCTTCTGGAAGAACTAGCCGGCCGGCTTCAGGAGGCCGCGGCGCGCTCGGCCGCGGCCTTCGCCAGCTTCGCCCGGCGCAGGTTCAGCCAGAGGACGTTGCTGGCCACGCCGGCCAGCGGGATCCAGACCAGGCCCACCCAGTCGCCCCGCACCAGGGAGACCACGGCTGCGGCCAGCGCGAGGACGACGACGATCGAGGCGAAGAGGGACGTGCGGGGCATGGCGGGGGGCTCCTAGGGCCGGGTGACGGTCGGCCCCCATTCTCGCCGATCTCACCCCCGGGCCGGGCCCGGGGGTGAGATCGGCGCGCCCCGGCGCCGGTCAGACGTCGGTGATCCGCAGGCCCGCGTGGGCCTTGTAGCGGCGGTTGACCGAGATCAGGTTGGCGACCAGGGACTCCACCTGGTGGGCGTTGCGCAGCCGGCCGGCGAAGATGCCGCGCATCCCGGGGATCCGGGCGGCCAGCGCCTGGACCAGGTCGGTGGCGGCCCGCTCGTCGCCCAGCACCATCACGTCGGTGTCGATCCGCTCGACCGACTCGTCCTGGAGCAGCACCGCCGAGAGGTGGTGGAAGGCGGCGGTGACCCGGGAGTCCGGCAGCAGCGCGGCGGCCTGCTGGGCGGCACTGCCCTCCTCCGGCACCAGCGCGTACGCGCCCTGCTTGTCGAAGCCGAGCGGGTTGACGCAGTCCACCACGATCTTCCCGGCCAGCTCCTCGCGGAGGGCGGTGAGGGTGGCGGCGTGCCCGTCCCAGGGCACCGCGACGATCACGATGTCGCTCTCGCGCGCGGTGGTCGCGTTGTCGGCGCCGCGCACGCCGAGGCCGAGTTCGGCCGCCGAGGCCTCGGCGCGGGCCGCGTCGCGGGAACCGATGATCACCTGCTGGCCGGCCTTGGCGAGCCGGTGGGCGAGCCCCCGCCCCTGGTCGCCGGTGCCACCGAGGACACCGACCACCAGCTGCGAGACGTCCGGCAGCTCGTGGGCCGGGTTTGTCGCTGAATCGAGGGAAGTCATGGGCCGATCCTGCCAAACGCCCGGCCCGCCGCGACATTCTGTGGCCCATGGACGAGGTGAGAGTTTCGGCACTCCGCGAGCGGCTGACCGGCACGGGCTGGCTGGAGGCGGTCGGCGGCTTCGCCGGCTCGCTGCGCCACGCCGTCTCCCGGCGCGGGGCGGGCGCGCTGCTGCTGGTCGGCACCGAGGAGTACGAGCCCTGGCACCTGGCCGCCCATCTGGACGACGAGGCGGCCTGGTCCGACGTCCCCCGGCTGGCGCCGACCCTGCTGCGGCACCGGGTGCCCGCTCGGGCGCCGGCCCATCTGGCGCACGGCCTGCGGCGGCTGACCGAGGCCGGGCGCGGGGCGACGGTGCTGGTGGTGGCGCCCACGGCGGCCGGGGCGCCGCTGCTCGAACGGGTCCACGACGCGCGGCGGGGCGGGGCGACCGTGCTCGCCCTGGACGGCCCCGCCGAGCGGGGCGAGCTGGCGGGGCTGGCGCACGAGCGGCTGGCGGTCGGCACCGGCGAGGAGGAGCCGTTCGACCTCGCGCAGCACCTGGTCAGCGCCGCCGCCGGGCAGGCCCCGGCCCGGCGCGGCGCGCTCGGCCGGCTGGCGGCGCTGGCCGGGCGGCTCGGCTCGGGGCCGGGGCTCAGCCGCTGGTAGCGGCGGGGCGGGGGCAGACGGCGCCCGAGGCGGCGGGACGGGCGAAAATCCGTTGCGGCCTCGAGGGGGCGGCGCCGAGGATGGTCGTTCGTGAACGACGCCGAACCACCTCCGTCCGGGCGAGTCCGGACACTGCTGACCTCCCTGCGCCCCGACCTGGCACCCTGGCACTCCTCCCGGGACTTCCGGCTGCTCTGGCTCTCGGGCTGCATCACCAGCCTCGGCAGCTTCCTCACCTACGTCGCCGTGCCGATGCAGATCAAGGACCTCACCGGCTCCTCCTTCGCGGTCGGCCTGGTCGGCGCCTTCGAGCTGGTGCCGCTGATCGTCTTCGGCCTCTGGGGCGGCGCCCTGGCCGACGCGCTGGACCGGCGCAAGCTGGTGCTGTTCTCGGAGGCCGGGCTCGGCCTGCTCACCGGTCTGCTGCTGATCAACGCGCTGCTGCCGACGCCGGTGCTCTGGCCGGTCTACCTGGTGGCCGCCCTGGTCGCCGCGACCGACGGCCTGCAGCGCCCGGCCCTGGACTCGCTGACCCCGCGGATCGTCCCGCACGACCAGCTCACCGCCGCGTTCGCGCTCAACTCCCTCTACCGCAACGCCGGTTCGGTGGCCGGCCCGGCGCTGGCCGGGATCATCGTGGCCTTCGCCGGGGTCCAGACCGCCTACGCGCTGGACGTGCTCACCTTCGGCGCCTCGCTGCTGCTGCTCGCCCGGATCCGCGCGGTGCCGCCGCCCACCGGCGCCGAGAAGCCGTCCGTGCGGGCCGTCCTGACCGGGGTCCGCTACGCCTGGAGCCGCAAGGACCTGCTGGGCACCTACGCGATCGACGTCTGCGCGATGCTGTTCGCCTTCCCGGTGGCGATCTTCCCCTTCCTGGCCTCGGAGCTGGGCGCCGACTGGGCGCTCGGCCCGATGTACGCGGCCTCGGCGGTGGGCGCGCTGGCGGTCTCGGCGACCAGCGGCTGGACGTCCCGGGTCCACCGGCACGGCCGGCTGCTGGTGGTGGCCGCGCTCGGCTGGGGCGGGGCGATGGCCCTGGCCGGTCTCTGCGGCGCCGTCTGGCCGGTGCTGCTCTGCCTCGCCCTGGCCGGCGGGGCCGACCAGATCAGCGGGATCGCCCGCTCGACCATGTGGAACCAGTCCATCCCCGACGAGGTGCGCGGCCGGATGGCCGGTGTCGAGCTGCTCAGCTACTCGGTCGGCCCGCAGCTCGGCCAGGTCCGGGCGGGCGGGATGGCCGGCCTGGTCGGCGTCCGGGCCTCGGTCTGGGCCGGCGGTGTGGCCTGCGTGGTCGGCGTGCTGGCGCTCGCCGCCGCGCTGCCCCGGCTGCTCTCGTACGACGACCGCACCGACCCGCACGCGGCGGCGGTGCGCGCCGAGCACGCGAAGGCCGAGGAGGCACGGGCCCGGGCGGCGGTCTGACCGGCCCGGGCCGGTGCCACGTTCCGAGAAAGTAAGTGACACAGACGGCTTGAGACTATTACTCTGAACTCCGTTGACGTCCGGCGAGCGGAGGGTGGCCATGCTGGAGATCACGGCGGAGAACGTCGTACGGAGCTGGGTGGACGGCTGGGTCGTGTCGCGGTCGGCCGCGCCGCCGATCGTGGAGCCCTGGGGCTACACCGTCGACGTCGGCCTCACCGACCACGTGACCCGGCACGTCCTGGACGCCACCGGGGACGCCGTACGGGAGGCCGACGTCCGCAAGGTCGCCGACGCGGTGCGCGCCCGGGGGACGTGGCTCAAGGTCTTCGCGGAGCCCGCCGTCGTCGCCCCCTGGCTCGGACCCGACTGGTGGGTCGACGACGAGCCGGCCTACCTGATGACCATCCGGCTGGCCCCCGCCCCCGGGCTCACCGCCCCCGCGGGCTACCAGCTGCGCACCTGGGCCCGCGGCGAGGTCGTCCGCGCCCTGGTCACCGCCGAGGACGGCGCACTGGCGGCCCGCGGCCAGATCGGCGTCTGCGGCGCGACCGCCGTCGCGGACCAGATCGAGACCTCCGCCGAGCACCGCCGCAAGGGCCTCGGCTCGCTGGTCATGCGGGCGCTGGCGAACGCGGCGCACGACCGGGGCGCCCAGACCGGGGTGCTGGCCGGGACGCCGGACGGGCGCGCGCTGTACAGCACGCTGGGCTGGCGGGTGCTCGCCCCGCTGACCAGCGCCAAGTACGTCGGCCCGCAGGGCGCCTGACACGGCGCCGCCCCTGCCCCGCCGCGGTGGCGGGCCAGGGGCGGGGCAGCGCCGGTCGCGGGGTCAGCCCTCGGTCGGCCGTCCGTCGAAGCGCTCGTCGTCGTTCTTCCACTCCCGGTTGCGCTCCTCGGCGGTCTCCAGCGCGTGGGCCGCCTCCTCACGGCTGGCGTACGGGCCGAGACGGTCCTTGGCGGGGCACTCCGGCCCCTCCTCCACCTTGGCGTGCTTGATGCAGTAGAACCACTCGCCCGGCAGTCCGGTCGGCTTGCGGTGGAATCCCAGGGGCATGGCGGTCACTCCCGTTCGATGGGCCTGTCGTCACTGATCATCGCGCGCGGCCGCCCGTCCCGCACACCCCCGGAGGGCCGGGGACCGACGGATAGACTCGCGACCATGGCTCTCGTACCCGGCATCCAGTCCCCCACCCGCAAGGTCCCGGCGCACATCGCTCGCCCCGAGTACGTCGGACGGCCCGCGCCGGCGCCGTACACCGGGCCCGAGGTGCAGACCGCCGAGACCATCGAGAAGATGCGGATCGCGAGCCGGATCGCCGCCCGGGCGATGGCGGAGGCCGCCAAGCTGATCGCGCCGGGCGTCACCACCGACGCGCTGGACGCCGTCGCCCACACCTACATGTGCGACCACGGCGCCTACCCGTCCGACCTCGGCTACCGGGGCTTCCCCAAGTCGATCTGCACCTCGATCAACGAGGTGATCTGCCACGGCATCCCCGACTCGACCGTGCTGCAGGACGGCGACATCGTCAACATCGACGCCACCGCGTACATCCACGGGGTGCACGGCGACCTCAACGCCACCTACCTCTGCGGCGACGTGGACGAGGAGTCCCGGCTGCTGGTGGAGCGCACCCGGGAGTCGCTCGCCCGGGCGATCAAGGCGGTCAAGCCCGGCCGGCAGATCAACGTGATCGGCCGGGTCATCGAGTCCTACGCGAAGCGCTTCGGCTACGGCGTGGTGCGGGACTTCACCGGGCACGGCATCAACACGTCGTTCCACTCCGGCCTGATCGTCCCGCACTACGACAGCGAGCGGGCCACCGAGGTGATCAAGCCGGGGATGACCTTCACCATCGAGCCGATGCTGACCCTGGGCACCTACGACTACGAGATCTGGGCCGACGGCTGGACGGTCGTCACCAAGGACCGCAAGCGGACCGCCCAGTTCGAGCACACGCTGGTCGTCACCGCCGACGGCGCCGAGGTCCTCACCCTGCCGTAGCCCGCTCCCCCGGGTGGGCGCGCTAGCCGATCAGCCACTGCTCCTCGGCGACCGCGCCCACCTCGGTGCAGGCGTCGGTGAGCACGTCCAGGACGCGCAGCGGATCCGGCAGCGGCTGCTCGGGCCCGCGGAGCCAGCGCACCTGCGAGCCGTCCGGCAGCGCGGCCGGCGGCAGCAGGGTGTACGAGCCGCGGCAGTGCCAGCGCAGACCGGGGTGCTCGGACATGGTGTCCGGCGTGGAGTCCAGCGCGCTAGGCCACCACTCGTCCTCGTCCACCGGGGTGCCCCTGGTGGCGGTGAAGAAGAGGTAGCGGTCCTCGCCGACGGCGGCGACCGGACCCTCGACGCCCTGCGCCGCGAGCCGCTCCAGCGCCAGCCGGCCGGCCTCGGCCGGGACGTCCAGGACGTCGTGGGCGCGGCCGGTGGCGGTGATGAAGTTGGCCAGTGGGTCCCGCGAGAGCCAGCGGGCGACCTGCTCCGGCTCGGTGGTCGCCTGGGTCTGCCAGGCGAAGGAGACCGGGTGCTGCGCGGGGGCCGGACAGGCCACCCGGTCGCAGGAACAGCGGTAGCCGGCCGGATGGGCGGCGGGTGCGAGCGGGAAGCCGGCGCGCACGGCGCCCAGCAGCTGATCCAGTCTGGCGGCGGGGCTGTCCGCGTCGGCCGACCGGGCCCGCTGACGTTCACGCTTCTGCCACCAGGTCGTCCACCTGCTGCCGGCTTCCATCGGGCCCCTTCCGCGCATTGCCGTGCCTGGTGTGACACAGCATTCGACGTACCACTCCGACGCAACGCACAGCGCCCCCCGCTGCTTCCCGGGACGGTGCTCGGCCCTGCTGTCCGCGCCCCGTCGGCCGGAGCCGGGGTTGCCGGACGGCCGACGCCCGGGTCACGGCACGGAGTCGCGGCAGTACAGAGACTGCGGCTCGGCGGCCCGGCGGGCACACCGCTGTGCGCCTCACCCGGCCCGTACGGGGCCCGCTGACCCGGGTGAACCCCGAGGGCGTAACAGGAAGGATAAGGGTGCGCGGGCCCTTCGGATGACCGGGGGCGGTGCCTCTCCGGTCACACTCCCGGCACCCGGCCCTCACAGTGCCTCCCCGCACCGCCGTACCGCCCTGTCCGCGGTCGCCCACCGGTCGCCCGCCGGTCCGCCGCGGCGGGGTGAGACCCTGGTGGGGTGAAGAGCGCGGACACCGAATTCGTCGGCGGCCCCCTGGACGGCCGGATCCTCCCGATCCCGTTGGGGCCGATGTACGGCGTGCCCAAGACCTACAAGGTGCCGGTCCCCGCGCACGGGGAGACTCCCGCGCGCACACTGGTGTACGTCCGGGTCAAGGAGCAGCGGGGCCTCCGCTGGTCCTGGCGCTACGAGTACGACGAGACGGCCACCGCCCGCACCTCCGGGTGACGGCCGCTCCCCCCGGGAGGACGGCGATGGCGAAGACCGTACGGACCCGCACCCGGCGTCGGCCGCAGGCCGTGACGCAGCACAACCGGCAGGTCGCGGTGGTCACCGCCGCCCTGCTGGTGGTGGTCAGCCTCTACAGCGCGGCGCTCGGGCCGAACGCCTGGCTCTGGTTCGGCTGGACGGTGCTGCTGCTCGCCTGCGTGGCACTGTTCGCCGTCCGCGGCTGAGCGGCGGCACCGTCCGCCGTCCCCGGCCCCCTCGGGCGGTCAGGCATCCTCGGCGAGGATCAGGTAGAGCTTCTTGCGGGCCTCGTTGAGCACCGCGAGGCCCCTGGCGCGCTGCGCCTCCGTCCCCGTCGCCATCACCTGCCGGATCGCCTGGTCGACCGCGCCGAGCGCCTGGCCGACCTCGTGGACGGCCTCCCAGTCGACCTCCCGGCCGGCCTCCGCCCACGGCTCGGCGGGCCCGGCCTCGGCCTCGGCCCGGCCGGCCTCGGTCAGCGAGACCAGTCGCTTGCCGCCCACCTCCTCGGCGGTGATCAGGCCCTCCTCCTCCAGCAGTTGGAGGTTGGGGTAGATCGAGCCCGGGCTCGGCCGCCAGGCCCCGCCCGTCCGCTCGGCGATCTCCGCGATCATCTCGTAGCCGTGCATCGGCCGTTCCTTGAGCAGCGCGAGCAGCGAGGCCCGCACGTCCCCGCGCCGGGCCCGCCCGCCGCGCCGGCCGCGCGGACCGTGCCCGCGCCCGCCGTGCCCGCCGAAGCCGTGGCCGAACGGCCCGCCCGGCGGCCGCCCGGGACCGCCGCCGAACGGCGGCCCGAACGCGCCGAACGCCCCACGGCCCTCTCCGCCCTCACCGGGGAACTCCCCGAACTCCGGGCCCCGCCCGCGGCGCCGACCGCCGCGCGGACCCTCTTTCCCGTATCGCGTTCCGGAGCGCATCGCGCTCACCTCCTGGTGGACCGGACAGTGTTCACGTCACTGTCTCAATAGCTCGACGATATATCGCTGACTGTCGCTCGTCAATCGTTGACGACTGGGCCACCCGCGTGTCCGGCCGGCGGGGACGGACCACCGCCGCCGGGACGTCTCCCGGCGCGCTGCCGCCCGGTCACCGTGGGGCCGGACCGGACCGGACCGGCGAACGGGCCGGTGAACGGACGGCACTGTCACGGGAGTCGGGGCGGCCGGTGCCGGTCGCGGGCGGCCCGCCGGCGGTGAACCCGGGCCGGTGCGGGGGCCGTCAACCGTGGTGTCGGCCCTCCGGGCCGGCCGGTTCGGCCCCGCTCGCCGGGGGGGGGGGGGGGCGGACCACGGCGGACCCCCGGCGCACGGCGGGACGATGGGCCGGCGGTGCGCCCCAGGGCCCCGAGAAAACCCGGAAGGTGCAGGAGGGG
>NZ_JBHWUI010000026.1:0-68670 GCF_042737525.1 Kitasatospora sp. NPDC059973
GCCCGGCCGGGCCCGGCTTCGCAGGGCGGGCCTCCGCTTCGCGGAGGCTGGTGGGTGGTCAGGTCGGCCGCTTCGCGGCCTCTGACCTGGGGTTTTGCCGCTTCGCGGCTTGGCACCTGACGGCGTTTCACGCCGTTCAGGTGCTTGGCTGACTGGGAGGAGCGTGGCGGCCTCGGGCTGCCTTGGCAACCCTCTGTATGGTCTAGACCTCTTTGGCTCGGCTTGAAAGTCGGCCTTGACGATCACTCAGATACCCCGCGTCGCCTGATTCTCTGGCTTTATCAGGGAGCTTTTTGAGGCTTTATCAAGTGCCTTTCTGAATTCGATTGTAGGGTAACTGACGGTCTTTATTCAATAGCCCCGCAGGGTTGGGCCCCAAGTCGCGAAGCGACTTTTAGGGGGGCCCATTCGCGTAAGCGACTGCCCGTCAGGGCAGGGTCTTTCCCGCCCCCGTGGCCGAAGGCCACTCAAGGGGGGCGGGTTTCCGCTCGGAACCGCGAAGCGGGGCCGTGGCTGCCCGTGGCCGAAGGCCACTTCAGGGGCAGCCTGTGCCAGCCCGAAGGGCTGTCGATTAGGGGCCCCAAATGATCACATTTTTGTAACCTTGAAACGGCCCCCAATCAACACGAAACTTTCACCCTTTCGGAGCACAGGCCGAGCCTTTCGGAACAAAGCGAGAGGGGCCCGGCGGATAATCCGCCGGGCCCCTCTCGTGACGGGCTTTCAATTACTCCCGCGTGAACACCTCTCCGCGCTCGTCGAGGCCGTGCGAGTCGCCTTCGTCATCGTGACTCGCGTGGTCCTTCAAGAGGTCGTCAGCGATGCCGTAGCGGCCGAATTCCCGAAGGAAGTCACAGAGGATTCCCGCCTCCGTGCACGTCATTCCGGCCGAGCTGTTGCTCACATCCATGAGCCAGTACCCGTCCCCCATCATCTCGACCAGATCGAGCGTGGCCGCGATTCCGGCCCCGGTAATGGTGGCGTGCTTCGAGCTGCCGCAGTGGGGGCAGTACGACGCTTCTTCGGGGCTGTCGGCAATGGCGATGGCGCAGCATTCCTTGCAGTAGACGACGACCATTGGTCACGCCTTTCTCTGAGGCTTTCCCTCGGAGTTCTCCGGGGGCGTGACCCAGGAGGCCGCACGGCCTCGTGAGGGCTATCGGCCCGGTGCGCGCCGACGGAGGAGGCGCAGGGCCGATGTACCCGGCCGGTGAACGCGCCGAGCGCAGCGAGGTGCCCGGCCGGGCGGTCCGCGTAGCGGACTGGGGGCCGGTGGACGCGGCGAAGCCGCCCGGCCCCCACCCGCAGGGCCCGCCAGGGCCCAAGGGCGGCACGCGGGCCGTGTGGCAGCCTGGGTCACGCCCCCGGAGAAAAGGGAGGGGCGCAGCGGGAGTCGTCCCGCTGCGCCCCTTGCTGCGCCCTGGTGCCGGTTACCTGTTCCGGCCGGTCCAGCAGCCGAGGAGATCCTCCGGGTCGTGTAGTCCGCGCTGCTCCCGGACCACTTCGCGCATGCCGGCGTCGGGGTGGTCGAGGAGGTACAGCAGGGTGTCGAGGGCGAGCTCGGCGAGGTCCTGGTCCTGCTCGCCGAGGGCGAGCTCGACGCCGAGGCGGGCGACGGCGGCCTCGATGGTGTCGATGATGTGCTCTCGGGTGTAGCTCTGCGGGTTGGCGTCGGCGGGGCGGTCCGGAACGTACTCGTGCAGGCGGAACCACTCGCGGATGCGCTGGACGGTGCGGGTCCGGCGGTGCTCGTCGGCCGGCACGGTCCAGTCGCTCCAGTCGAGCGGTTCGTCTGCCTCGTTCTTGACCAGCCACAGGACGCAGGTGGGGTCGTCGGCGGGCTGCTCGATGTAGAGGGTGGCGGTCTCGGGGATGACGGTGTGCTTGATCGCCACGGACACGGTGTCGCAGCACCGGACGATGTGGGCGGCAATGCCCTCGGCGTGCAGGTCGGTGACGAGCTCCTTCGCGGTGGCGAGCTGCTGGGCGGTGATGGCTGCGCTGGTCATGCTGGTTCTCCTGGTGGTGGGTCGGGGCTGGAACGGGGGGCCCCGGCCGACCGCGTGTGCGGCCGGCCGGGGATGGGGTCAGCTCCAGTCCCACCAGCCGCGCAGCTCGTCGGGGGTCTCGCTGTACTGCTCGATGACCATCTCGTCGAACGTGACGTCCGGGTTGTCGATCATGGCTCCGGTGGCGTTGACGACCAGGTTGATCAGGTCCGAGTCCCGCTCGCCGAGGTCGAGGGCGTCGAGGATCAGGTCCGCCGCGCCGTTCACCAGGGTCATGAACTCCTCGCGAGTGAGGGCGAGGAGGTCGTCGTCCTGGGGGGTGATGCGGTGCTCGGCGTCGGCCTGCTCGGGCGCAGCGGGCGAGGTCTCGGTGCGGGTGGCAACGGTCTTGTTGCTCAAGGCGGTTCTCCTGGGCCGGCCCCGGGCGGGGTGCCCGGGAGGTGGGCCACAGGAGGCCGTGCGGCCCTGGCTTGGCGGCCCGGTGCGCGCCGAGCGCTAGCGAGGTGCAGGGCCGACAACCCGGCCGGTGAACGCACCCGACGAAGGAGGGTGCCCGGCCGGGCGGTCCGCGCTTGCGCGGACTGGATCGCCGGTGAACGCGCCGAGCGAAGCGAGGTGCCCGGCGATCCACCCGAGGGCCGCCAGGCCCGAGGGCGGCCCTCGGGGGGCCGTGCGGCACCCTGGGGACCACCTCCCGGGCAAAGGAGGACAGCAACCGCCCTGGACGCCGCACGCTGCGCCCTGCTGCGCCCCGTCGCCTGTCGCTGTGCCCCAGAGACGCGAGTGCCCCCCTTGCCGGCAAGGGCAAGGGGGGCACTCGGTGCCGGGGGGTCAGGCTGACCGGGTTGGGCCCTTCTCGACCCAGGTGATCACGGCCTTCGCGCGCTTCTCGTCGTGGTCGAGGACCTCGACGAGCCGGTTGGCGAGCTCAAGGGCGAACTCCGGGTCGTCCTGGGCGAGCTTGCGCCAGACCCGGTAGGCGTCGGTGGCCAGGCGCTCGGTATCGGCTGCGGGGGCGCTGGCCTTGCGTCGGCGTTCGACTGCGTCGAGGAAGGTCTCCGCCGCCTCGGCCCAGTCGTCGCCGCGCTGGTAGGTCAGCCACGCCCGGATGCTGAGCAGGTTGACGGTGTGGGGGTGGAGCTCGCCGTACAGCTCGGCGAGGGCCTCCCCGATCAGTTCGGCGGTGGTGAGGGCCGCGTCGTAGTTGCCGGCGCTCTGCTGGGCCCGCATCCGGTCGAGGAGCGGGCGGTACGCGGCGGGCATGGGCTCGTCCCACGGTCCGGGAGCAGCGGCGGCGGGGATGGCAGGGGCGGCCGGGGCGACGGGGGGCTCGACGACCGGCTCGGCGCTCCTGGGGACGGCAATAACGCGGGTGGTGAACGGGTCGTCGTCCTGCGGGTGGACCGGGAGCGGTGCAGCGGTCTGGGGGGCTGCCGGCGGCGGGGCCGCAGGGCGGGGCGCAGCGGGGGCCGGGGCGGGTGTGGGGAGGGTCGGGCGGGTGGGCGGCGGCGTGTGGGCCCAGGGTGGTAGCGGTTGGCCGGCGTATGGGGTTCCGGGGGCCGGGAGTTGGGCGTAGGCGGGCAGGGGTGCGGCGGGGGCCGGCATCGGCACTGCGGGGGCGGTGTACATGGGTGCCGCGGCCGGGGCGGGAGCGAGCACCGCGGCCGGGGCCGGGGCGGGCGTCGTGGGTACCGGTGCGGGGGCTTGGACGGCCGGAGCCGGAGCCGGCACCGGTGCGGGCCCCGGCGGGTGAGGGCGGGTCAGCAGGGCCACGCTGCCGTTTACAGCGACGATCAGCGGCACGACGGACCCGTCCACGTCCTTGGCGATGGCGCGGACGGGTCGGCCGTGGAACGCGGCCTTGATCCTGACCTCGGCGAGTGCGGCGAGGCGTGGGTTCCCGCCCGCCGGGACGTACACCTCTTCGCCGTCCACCTGGGCCGTGCCCAGCGTGGTCAGGATGATGGTGTAGACGGGCGTCGCGGGAACCTGGTCGGGGTCGATCGGGGCCTCGCGGTCCTGGTCAGGATCAAAGCTCATGGTGACTCTTCTTTCTGCCGTAATCACCCGGCGGCCGGGAAATACGGCGGTGCCCATCCTATGTATTTCGCGCCCCACTTGGTTTCAATTTCGGTGGCGGGGACGATGTCGATATACCCAGGGCGGAGAATGTCCGAGCTCGCCACTTGGCCATTTCCGATATACATCGCAACGTGTCCAGCGAGCGATCCTGTATCCCAGAACATGAGCGCGCCCGGCGGTGGATTTCTGTCCCCGTCGTGGTGCATTGAGGCGGGTATCAGGTTGCGGTACAGCTCGGTCGCGTAACTGTGGCTGTTCGCCGGCGGGTTGGTATAGCCGGCGCCGCCCCAGCCGTAGGCGCTGGCGACGGTCGCCAGGCAACGGAGGTGCCACGTCGCCTCGCCGGTGGCGGCCTGGTCCCGTTCCCACTGGATCGCCTGCTCGGTGGAGCGGGGGTTCTTCACCACGTCGGGCCAGGGTGACGAGCCGTCGTGGAAGGGGCCTCCGGTCTGGCCTGGCGGGGTGCTGGAGTAGCAGTTCCCGCCCGTGCTGTTGGTCGGTGTCGGGCTGCCGCTGGAGTCGGGAACGTGGCCGTTGCCGTCGCCGGTTCCCGGCCGGTCGAGGTTGATGCCGGCCTGTTGGGCAATCTGGCGGGCCGGGGCTTCCTGACCTGCATACAACAGGGGGTAAGCGCTGCCCTGTACGGCCTGGGCGGCACCGCCCAGGCTCATGGTCTGCCAGGCGACGATCTGCGTCAGGCCGTGCGGGTCGTGCTGGGGGCCAACGCCGTAGAAGAAGGAATGGGCCTGGAAGTCCGGGTGGTGCAGTATCTGATCGACTGTTCCCCAGCCGGCCGACGGACGCTGCTGGAACAGGCCGATCGAGTCCCTGTCGCCGTTGGGCAGGTCGATCAGCGAGCTCTCCTGTAGGGCCGTCATGAGGCCGATCAGCGTTGCGCGGCCGGACAAGCCGCCCTGCTGGGCGGCTTGGTCGATGACCTTTGCGTTGGCGAGCTCCTGGTCGTGCAGCGGGCCCGAGGGGGTCGAGCCGCCGCCGCCGGGCAGCGGCGCACTGGGCGTGCCGAGGTCTCCGCAGGACTGCGCGGCGGCAGCGGCGCTACCGGACATGCCGCCGGCGACCAGGCCGAAGACCAGCAGCAGCACGAAGAAGATCCCGGCGCCGGCCACACCGAACTTGAGCATGAGCCCGCGTCCGGCGACCTTCGTCGCGAGGGAGACCGCCCGGGCCGCGTCTCGTTGGTCCATGGGCTACAGCCCCAGGATTCGGGAGACGCGCCACTCGCCCGCACCGTCGTTGGTCACCTCGACCTGCACAGTCGTCGTCTGCGTGGTCTCGGTGTAGCCCTTGACGTCGAGGCTGACGACGGCCTTGCGCCAGACCCGGAGCGGGTTGTCCACGGGGAGGTTGGGGTCGGCCGGCCCCACCTGAACGGCGGTCACCCGGGCGTTGGCGGACTGTGAGTTGAGCTTGTCGAACCCTGGGTCGTTGTTGCCGACCAGGTTGGCCGCGAGCGCGGGTTCGAGGTAGGCCGCGGCCCGCTCCACCGAGGCACGGTGGTTGCGGTCGGCCATCGGGTCGCGGGTCAGGTAGAGGCGCAGCGCGGATTGCACAACCTGGTCGTGGTCCGCGAGGTTCGCCGGCGACGGGGAGCCGCTCGGCGAGGCGGTGGGACTGGTCGTGTCCGCCGGGGCGCTCGCCTGCGAGACGGCGCTCGGCGCGGTCGAGGCCGGGGCGGCGCCGGGGTGGTGGGTGGTCCCGTTGAGGTCGGGCCACAGCCACCGGGCCCCGGCGCCGAGAGCGAGGATCAGCGCGACGACCAGGGCGGCGCCGATGGGCCGGATCGGCTCGCGTCGGCGCTGGTCGCTGATCCACTCCGCGGTGTCCTTGCGGGCCTGGTGGTGGTGCGCGGCCCGGGCCCGGCGGCGCTGGCGCCGGTTGCCGTCGAGGTTCTCCTCCGGTGTCCGCAGGCCGTGGCGGAGGATCTCCCGCCACTCTTCCGGGGTGCGCTCGTCGTCGTTGTTGGCCATGCCTTACTCACCCCTTTGTGTTGGGTCGTGGGGTCGGCACTGTCGGCCGCGGGGTGGTCGGGGCCGAGCTCGCCCGGCCCGGCCGGCTGCCGGAGGTCACTCGCACTGGCGGCCGGCTGTTGCCGCGGATGACCGTCCCGCGGCGGATGTTCCGCACCCCTGGGGCCGGCGGTGGCGGGGCTTGCCGGAAGGCGAAGTTCGGCGCGCCGGACTCGGGCCGCAGCGCCGGGCTTGGAGTGGTGGCCGGACGGTCGGGCGCAGCGGCGGGGCGCGGTGCCCGGGTGGCGGCGGGCGCGGTGGTGCCATCGGATGCGCGAGCGGCGGTCTCGGCGCCGGTGCGGCCGGGGCTGACTCCCGGGGCGTCGGTGCGTCGCGGGCTGCCCGGTGTGGAGGGGCGAGGAGCCGGGGCTCCGGGTGCCCCGGGGCGCCGACTCGGCTTCGGGCTGGGGCGGTTGGAGCTGGACAGGACGGTGCGCCGGTTGGCGCGGGCCTGGCCTGCCGGGACGCGGGCCTCTGCCGGGGCGAGGGGCTCGCCTGGCGGTGTGGGCGCGGACGGCAGTGGCGGCGGCGCCGGCGGGCGCTGCTTGGGTACCTGCTGTCCGGGATTGCCGCCTGATCCTCCCCTGCCAGGCCCGGAGGAAGCCGGGCCCCGCTGGTTGTCGCCGCCGGGTCCGCTGACGGGCTGGTAGTCGTGGGGCTTGCTCTTGCCGCCCTTGCCGCGGCTGAGCAGCTTGCCGGCGGCCTTGCCGATGAGTTGTGAGGCGAGCAGGCCGCCGAGCATGCCTTTGGAGCCGCCGGAGACGCCGAAGATCTGGGCGACGGTGCTGCGGAACTTGACGCCGACGACCGCGCCGGAGATCGCCAGGCCCGTGCACGGCAGCCATCCGTACGTGCCGAACATCTGCGTCGTGGCGGTCTGGAGACACAGCACCGCGCCGAGGGTGAGCGTCGCGATCAGCGACTCAAGGGTGTATCCGAGGAGCTTGTCGAACCACGCGATGCCCCACTGTCGAGGCCGGCCGGGGATCACCCACAGGCACGCGAAAATCACGCCAGTCAACAGCAGCATCAGGGCCCCGAGGAGACTCGCGATGCCGGCGAAACACAGGAGCAGCACGAGCGCGGCGAAGATGACGACCGCGATCAGAGCGGGGATCGTGACCCCGAGGCGGCCGGCCGTGTTGTGTCCCTCCCACCATTGCCGGGAATCGTGACCGATGTTGTCGTCGCTGCCGTGGTCGTCGAGCCAGTCCTTGCGCTTTCCGTAGTCGGCGCCCATGTCGAGCACGTTCTTGCCGTACTTCTGGCAGACCTTGATGCTGCCGAACTCCGCCACGCACCAGGGGGTCGCCACGTACGTCCGCCAGATGGAGTCTCCCGCCTTGCGGAGCATGTCGTTGCGCTGGTTGCCGGTCTGCGCCGGGTCGTGGCCGAGCTTGAACGGGAAGTCGCTCGTGCCGTCGCCGAGGCCGGCCGCCGTGGCGTTGAGGGTGATGTTCGCGCCGACGGTGCGGGCGGTGTCCACGCCGCCCACCCATGTGCCCGGGCTGGTGAGCAGCGAGACCGAGACGACACCCGAGAGGAACACCCAGGCGAGCTGAGAGAGGCCGCTGCCCTTCTTGTGCTGCACGAAGGCGATCAGGGCGCCGACCGCGAGGGCGCTGGGGAGGAGAGTCTCCATCAGTCCCTTGGCGGCGCCGGCGATGCTCTTGCTGATCGCGTCCTCAAGAGCGGGGATCGACGTCAGCTCGAACAGCCATTGCACGACGACGACGCAGGCCGTGCCGATGACGCTGATCAGGGCCATGCAAATCTCGGCCAGGCCGTTGAGCATGGGGTCGATGACGTCCGACATGCCGTAATTGGTGTCGAGCTGCCAGATCCCGGGGTTGCGGTACGTCTCGTACATGTTGCCCTGCCCCGCGGGCACGCCGGAGTCCGGGGAGGGCATCAGGTCGCCGATCCCGGTCGGCTGGATGTTCTCGGCGTGGGCGACGCCGGCGGTCCAGAGGATCAGGGCGTAGAGGAAGAACAGGAACAGCGCCGGGACCAACACATTGCGCCACAGCAGCGGGCGGCGGTAGTACAGCGCCCAGATCATCGGTTACCCCCCGAGTAGTGCGGAGCGGAGCTGGTCCGCGCGTTGGATGTTGCTCTCGTGCTGGTCCACCACCCACCCGCCGGCCTCTTGGACCAGGCGCAGCGCACGGTAGTCGGTGGTGGCGCTCTGGCCGGGCCAGGTGACCGTGAAGGAGAGGAACACCCCGTAGCCGGCGGGGTGGTCGCCGGAGGCGGGAACAGCGAGGACGTCGCCGGGGGTGAGGGGGCCATCGCTGGCCCGGTCCGGCCCGGACGGTGTCGAGGTGGCGATCGGCGCCGGCGTCGAACCGTCGGCGTAGGTGGGCGGCTTCACGGTGGAGCTGGGGCTCGCCGAGGTGCTCGCCGCCGGCGTGACGGTGTTGGTGCTGACGCAATCGGCGACGGTGCCGCCGCGCAGGCGGGCCGAGCTGAGGGTGCACACGGTTTGCCAATCCTGGCGGTTGGCGGCCGACTGGTAGTCCTGGGCTGCCTTGAGGACCGCGGCTGTGGGGTTGGGGGCGGGCTTGCTGTCCTTGCCCGTGTCCGTGCCGGTCGAGGAGCAGCCGGCCACGGCAAGGAGGCCGGCGGCGAGCGCCACGGTCACGACGGTGTTCTTCATGTGGTCACCTTTTCCATCCGCACGCCGCCCTCGCCGGCGGCGCCCTGGTCGTCGTCGTCGAACTCGTCCTCGGTGTCCGGCTCCTGGCCTTGGCCCTGAGCCTTGGGCGAGGTGTCGAGGAGAGCCGCGAGTTCGGCCGACGGAATGTCGAACTGCACGGTAGCGGAGTTGAATTGGTGATCCCGGGCGATGCAGTGGCCGTGTCGGATCGACCGGTTCGGGTTGACGCCGACGGACTGAATGAGCTGCCGGGTGAGGTCTTCCTTCGGCAGGTTGAGCAGCTCGGCAAGCGCGTTCTGTTGATCTTTCGTCGTGAGCTGGAACCCGAAGACGGTCGCGAGCTGCTCGATCACGCCCGTGAGCTTGATGAGGCTCTCCGGGTCCTGGGTGTCCAGCAGCAGGGCGGTTGCGAGCGCACGGCCCACGCGGGCGATGTAGCCGAGGAACGCGGCGCCTTCCCTGGTCGCGGTGAGGACGTGCACCTCGGGAACGCAGACGAGCTTGCGCAGGCCGCGCAGGTCGCGGCGGCCGGCGGTGGTCACGCCGTAGGCGAGCATCGAGTGCATGAGCGCGACCGACATGCGGTGCAGCGGGTTCCAGTCCTCGCGGGCGATCTCGGCCTCGGGCAGCAGGATGCCCGGCATCTGCACGACCCAGACGCCCGGCTCGGGGCGCAGCGGGACGGCGTCGCCGGTCAACTTGCCCATGAATGGCGCGCCAAGGGGGGTCTGGGCGAGCTCGAACAGCGCGTCGCCGGTCTCCTTGGCGAGTTTGTCGTCCATGCCGCGCAGGTACTCGATCACCTGCCACGTGGCGGGCTCCGCGTTCTGTTCGATCACGGCGTTGACGGCGCGTTGGATGGGCGTCTCGGCGCCGGCGGCCCGCAGGTGCGGGGGCGCGGCGATGCTCAGCTGTGCGGGCACCTCGACCTGCGCGCGCTCGCTGCCCTCGCGGTCCAGGAGCCGGAACATGTCGAGCACGCCGGAGAACTTCGGGCTGATCTCGATCAAGTGCGCGTTGAGGCCGAAGTCCTGCGCCGCGGTGACCAGGCCGCCGAGGTCGCCCTTGAAATCCAAGGTGAGCGCGAAGCTACCGCGGAACGCCGCGTCCAAGATCGCGAGCATCATCGCCGTGGACTTGCCGCGTCCCGACCTGCCGATGAACGCCGTGGTCGTGGCGTCGCCGCGGTCCGAACCGGCGGTCGCGTCGTACCTGAAAGCGCCCTGGGTGGTGCCGGTGAGATAGCCGATGATCGGGCCGTGGTCGTCGCCGAGCTTGGCGCCGCCCCACCACCAGGAGCCGGCCAGCGCGGTGACGTCCCGGACGTGCCCGAGGTCGGGCACGCGGAGCTGGTCGCCGGCCATCGCTTCGAGGTACAGCTCGCGCTGCTCCTGCTCTCCGACCTCGATGAAGATCCCCATGCCGCCGAAGTGGGTGATCACCGCATCGACCCTGTCGCGCAGGTCCGCCAGGCCGGTCGTACTGGTGACGATCAGTCGGGGGTGGTCCTCGACGAGCGTCAGGTCGTCGCGGCGCATGTCACGGGTGAGCCCGCCCATGGTGGCCTCGGTCTCCTCGATGTCGAGGCCCGGGTCCTCCGCGCTGTGCCTGGCCGCGCTGGTGCGCTGCTCCTTGGCGAGCCGGCGGGCTTCGTCCACGCGCTTGAGGGCGTCCCGCTTGTGCTGCACCGTGAAGCGGACGGATGCCTCGGGGCTGACCGGGACGGCGAGTTCGGGCAGGTCGATCATGCCGAGCTGCTCCAGCTCGGCGAGCTGCTCGTCGTCGAGCTCCGGTACGTAGTCGATTTCGGCGAGCACCCGCAGCCACTCGCCGGACCCGGGGGTGACCATCTCCTCGGGGAACCCGGACATGGTGAGCACCGACTTCCAGGCCACGACGGCGCCGGTCCCGTCGGTCACCTGCACGTGGTCAGGGAAGGGGAGCGCCCGGCCGCGGGTGAGGGTGGCGAGCTTGGCGCCGGAGATCACGCCGCGGCTGGCGGCCGGGAGAGGGCCGTCGCGGTGGGTCTCGCGCGAGATCATCCATGCCAGCGTCTCGACGGGGGCCGGCTGCGCCTTCCACGGCGACGCCTCAAGGCGCCTGCCCATGCGCCGCATCAGCGCGTCGAGTCGGGCGAGGTCCTTGTGCGGGATGCCGGCCTGGGCGATGCCGAAGCCCTCTTGCACGCTACGCCGGCTGTTGCTCTGGGCCTGGCCGGTGCGCTCGGTGAGGCGGACGCCGAGCAGCAGGTGCCGCGTGGGGAGCCCCATTTGTTCCAGGCGCGCGACGCGCAGGTCTGCCCATCGCTGCCAGTCGCCGGCGCTGAACATCCGCGCGGCTTCGTCCCGGTAGTCCTCGGCGTACAGCGGGCTCCACAGGATCTTGAGGTGGCACTCCTGGCCGGCGAGGGTGCGGGCGAGGGCGCTGGTCGCGTGGTCGAGTTCGGCGTCGCGGGCGCCCTCCGACATGAGGTCGGTGTTCGAGCTGTCGAGGACGTACCAGGCTTCGGCGTGGGTGCCGGTGACGATCAGGCCGTCCGAGATGGCGAGGTAGTGCGGGGCCCCTGCGGACCGGTCTCCGCCGAGGCCGACGAGCTGCGCGATCTTCTTCGCGATCTTCACGGGCGGGTCTCCTCGTTCGTAGTCAGGGCCTTGCGGCCGTAGGCCCGGACCACCGCATCGGGCCCGTACAGGCGGGTGCGGGTGTCCAGGCGCAGCGCGGTGCCGGAGCCGGTCGGGATGGCGGACTCGGGTCCGAGCCAGCGCTCGACCAGCGGGCCGAGCGGGGTGTCGGCGAACCACTCCAGTTGGCGGCCCCAGCGGGCGCGGCGGCCCAGCCATTCGGAGCGGTGCGCGGCGCGCCGGCCGCCGCAGATGATCGGCCGGTGACCGACGCTCAGGTATCGGGCGGTCAGGGCCCAGATGGTGAAGTTGTATCGACGGTCGAGGCGGATGCTGCGCTGCGCGCCGAAGAACGTGACGCCCAGCGGCGGCGTGATGTAGAGAGTCAGCGTGGGGATGGTCGGCAGGCCGAGGACCAGGAACAGGGCCCCGTTCCACAGGACGAGCAGGGAAATCCCGAGGATCAGGGCCCTGCGGACCAGCCCCTCGCCGAGGTCAACGCCAAGCAGCTCGTGCTGCCTCGGGTCGAGGTCGAAGTGTCGCGTGTAGGTACGCCCGGTCCGGCTCATGCGGTACCCGAGACCTTGCCCCACACGTCGGTGAGCACCGTCTTCACGCCGTCCGGGAACCAGATGATCGCGGCCACGAAGACGGCAGCAACAAACAGGGTGATCATTTCCCCCCACTCCTTCTTCAGGAAGTGCCCGAGGGCGCGCAGGGCGAGGAAGGCGGCGAAAATGTTGCCGGCGAACGCGAGAATCCAACCCTTGAGGCTGGAACCGTCGGTGATGGCGGCGAGCTGCTGAATCGGTTGCACGGGTACCCCTCGGTGGTGGTGATCGGTCGTTCGGGACCTTGGGCGGGTCCACACGGCGGGCGGAGCCCTGGGGTAGGAGCGGGTGTTAGAGCGTTCCGCCGTGGACGTCGGCGACCTGCCAGGTCTGGGCGGAGGCGCTGGAGACCTGGGTCAGCTCGACGCGGTACGTCTGCTCGATCACGGCGCCGGCGACGGTCCAGGAGACGCGGGCAGTGCCGGTGCGGGTGTTGCCCTGGCCGACGTCCACGGTCCAGGACGTGAGCCCGCCGTACGTGAACCCGGCCGGCAGGGGCGGGATGTTCGCCCCCGGCGCGGTGGCCGAGGTGGTGGTCGAAGTGGTCTGGGCGGCGGCGTACGCCTTGAGGAACTGGTCAACGATCGGCTGAGTCGCGGTCGTCATCGCCGAGTCGGACGGCGCGGCGGTGACGTGCGGCGCCGCCGGGCCCTGGGCGGGCACCCCGACGAGTCCGGGCTCGCCCGTCACCACGACGCGGCCGGCGCTCTGCGCGACGGGCACCTCAAGGGCGACCCACTGCGCGGGCGGGGCCGGAGCTCCCTGCGCCGGGGTGACGGCCGAGCGGATCAGTGCCAGGACGCGCACCCGGGCCTGCCCCTGCTGACCGACCGTCACGGCGGCGGCCTGCACGGCAAGCACGTCCTGGTGGCCGTGGCTGTCCCACCCCATCGTGGTGTCCGAGCCGGACGGCAGCAGCGAGGCGAGAGCCGCGGCGCGGGCCTGCGGCGCCGCCTCGTCCCACCCGAGGTAGGCCCGGGTGAACAGCGCGGCGGCGGCCTGGGCGTCGGCCGTCGGGTACGTGGGGCCGGTGCTCGCGGGCGCCGGCGGCGGGATGTGGACCTTCGGCGGGAAGAACCAGCTCCGCAGGCCGGTGACGCACGCCAGGACGACGACGCCCCACAGCAGGCCGCGGCCGAGACGCTGCGCGAAGCGAACGCCCGACTTCTCGGCCTGCGGTGTCCACGGTGTGTCAGCCGCGCTCGGCGGCGGCGCAGTTGGCGCCGCCGCGGGCGGCGTGCCCTGCTGCTGAGACCGGGCGAGTTCGCGGCCGGCTTCCTCCCACAGGCTCACCGGCCCCGTGGGCACGCTCTGCTGGGGCACCGGCGGCGCCGGCTCCCCCCGTCGCTTCTGCGGCCGTCCCCCCTGGTTGTGCACCGGCTCTGTGGGCTCCGGCAGGCCCATGACCTTCCGCAGGATGTTCGTTGCGCTGGGCAACCCTGTACCTCCCCGTCCCCGTGCACCCCAGGAGCCACATGGGGTGCGAGTGATCGACCATATGCCCGTATCCGACAACCGTCAAAGAAATTCGTAACCCGGTTGGGTGACTGCCTGGCAGGGGTCGTGACATGGACATCGGGGCCGATCGTGGCCGCTAGAGTTCGACCCCATCCGTACACAACGAGTCGGAGGGGCCGCCGGATGCGGATGCGGGGCAACGTTCTACGCGAATTGATGAAAGCCCGGAAACTGACGCCGAAAAGAGTCGCCGAGCACTGCGATTGTTCCGCGTCGGCGGTGAGGACTTGGCGGGTGCAAGGAACTGTTCCTCTCCCCCCTCGGCTTAGACGTCTGGCCGATCTGCTCGGCGTAGCGGTGGCCGATCTGCTCGAACCGGAAGGCGCCCCCACCCTCAAGCAGTTGCGCATGTCTGCTGGCCTGCGACAAAGCGACGCGGCAAGAGCACTGGAGATCGGCGTTCCAGCGTATTGCGATGTGGAGCGCGGGCGGCAGATGATGCCGCCGCGATGGATTCCCGTGCTGGCATCGGCGTTCAACGTGTCGCGCAAAGCAATCGCCGAGGCGGCCGAGTCATGCCCACAGCAGGTGCGGCGGACATTAGAACGGGGCGAGGAGTCGTAAACTCCCCGCCCCGTTCACCGACAGTGCTCAGCCAGAAATTACGGCCGCTTCTCGCCGGGCTTGCACACACGCTCTCTGGATAGCGTCGATCGAAACTCCTAAGCCCCGTCTTCGAGGATCACGCCGAGGTCTTTCTCGCGAATCCGACTACGCCGGATGAGATTCTCCGCGTGAGGGACGATGGAATGCAGCAGTGAACTGATCCCCGCGGGTTCCATGTTCGGAATCGGCCAGCGCATGCCCCAGCAGGCACCGACGAGTGCCGGCGCCTGCTGGGCAAAATCGCCCGTGGCATATGCGCGGAGTTCACCGGCGTACAGGTCGAGGGCGACGAGCAGGGCCTCGGCCCCGGTCGGCGATTCGCCGCCGAGGCCCCGCTCCCCCGATTGCGCCATGTCACCACTCAGGCACTCGGCGTTTCTTCCTTTGCGGAATCGTCGGCGGCCGGCCGAGGGCTGTTGACCGGCTTGGCGTTGTTGTTCTTCTGCCAGTCCTCCCAGGCGGCGAGCCAGGTCGTCAACTCCTCCTCGGTGTAGAACCAGGTGTGCCCGTCGGTCACGCCCTCCGGGAACGGGATGCCGCGCTTCTCGCCGCGCGTGCGGTAGGTGCGGACCGTCGCCGCCTTCCACGGAAGGATCTTGGGCTCTCGCTCGTACGCCTGGGTGAGGGTGTAGGTCTCCGGCCCGGCGTCGGGGTCCTCCTCCGGCGTCGCGTCGGCCGGCGGTGCTGTCGCGATCCCTGTCGCGTCCACTGTCGCGATCGGAGCTGCTACGCCCTGTGACGTGGGCGAACTCCCCGCGATCACCCCCGTGGTTCGCACCGCGACAGGGGGCAGCGACGCAGGGCCGTACTTGCCGCCGGGGAGGAAGTCGGCGACGGCCGCAGTCGATGCGGCCTCCTTGAGGGCCTCCTCCGTGATCCATGGCGCCATCGCGCCGGCGTCGAACCAGTCCGGCGCCTGCGGGCAGGCCGCGAGGTACCGCCCCACCTCCGGCGTGATGAAGGACGCTTGGATCTCCCGGACGAACAGGTGCTCGCCCTCGGCATCGCGGCGCTTGTCCGAGAATGCTCCGCGCCCCTTCACTGTGGTGTCGAACGCGATTACCGGGGTGGACTGACCGAAAGCCACGCCCCAGGAGGTTCGTTCCTGCTGGCCGACCACGATTCGGGTTCCGATCTGGGCCCGCTCCATGGTTCCGCCGAAATACGCATTCGCAAATTGCTGGGTTCCGACGACCACGCGGTGATTCGAGGAGCGGCCTTGCAGGAGGATGATCGCGAGCCAGTCCTGAAAAGGTGGCTGGCCCTTTCCCTTGATGCCGTGGCGCCACCAGATGTACGCAAGTTTGATCAGCGTCGGGAGCTCGTCCACGACGAGCGTGCGGCCGACGAGCTGCTGCCGCATGGCGGGGTCTCCGCCCTTTTCGCCCGCCGCTTCGGCGGCCATCATCGACGTGAGGAATTCGGCGAAGGCGGCCATGCAGGCGCGCACCGTCTTGTGGACCCGGACGCCCGAATGCCCCTCGGCCTCGATCATTGAGTTGCGCTTGGTGTCGAGGATATCGACGAGTTCGCCGTTCATACGCGCGTTCACGACGGCCAGGTAGAGAATGGTGGACTTGCCCGCTCCGGTGTCACCGCCCACGCCCCAGTGCGGCGTTTCGGTCTGCGTCTGGATGATCGCGTCAACGAGCTCGTTGTCCTCGATCGACAGCCCGATGAACACCTTCCGGGGGTCTCCAGTCGGCTTCCACTGGACGTAGTCCGGCAGCTTGACGCGAGGCTTCGGCTTCGGCTTCAACGTCCACTCGACGTAATGCTCTTTCTCGGTCCGCTCCCATCGCGGAATCCATTCACCCGGGGTGCGCTCCTCGACGAGCCGCTCGATCTGCGCCCGCGCTTCCGGGCTTCCCACCCAACTGACGGGAAGGCGCAGCAGAATGCGTGCGTCGTCGGCGCGGAAATCGTCCGGCACTTCGAGCCAGCGCTTTCGGCGCTCGGTGTCTTCAAGTCGGAGGACCTGACGGATCGGCACCCACAGGCCGGGCCCGTAGACCTGCCCGTCGGTCCACGCCGGGGTGACGCGCCACCACCCGAGGCCGGCCGGGCTGGTGGCGGCGGCGACCAGGAGGGCCCCCGCCGCGGCGGTCAGGGCGAGTTGGGTCTCGCCGGGGAAGCGCCACCACCCCCAGCCGATCAGCAAGGGGGCGATGCGCACGGCCGAGCGCGCCGACAGCGGCCAGCGGGACCAGGCGCGCAGGACGCGGACCATGCCGGCGAGGGAGTTGCCGAGGAGGCGGAACGGGAAGGCGACGGCGCGACCGGCACGGGTCAGCAGGCCCGGCTGCGGCGCCTTGGTGAGCACGACGCCCGGCGCGGGGGCCGCCCTGCGGCCGAGGTCGGCGAGCGGGGTCTCGTTACGCTCGTCGTCCGGCGCCGGGGCGCCGGAGTGCCACCACGTTGCCTCGCTGCGCTGGACGCCGTCCAGCTCGCGGCCGGAGAAGTACCGGCCGACGCCGGCGGCGACGTTGCCGAAGAACCGTTCAATGGCGCGGTTGAGCGCCTCCTTCTCGGCTGCGGTCTTCGCCTGCTGGGCAAAGAAGGCGAGGACGACCAGCGCCCCGACGGCCAGGCCGCCGCCCGCGCCGCCGGCCCCGCCTGGTAGATGGTTGAGAAATCCGGGCAGCTTCACCCGTCCCCCTTCGTGCTGGTGAGCACGCCCTCGATCGGGCGCACAGGGCGATCCTCGCTCACCAGTGGGGCAGGTGGGCGATCGTTTTCCCAGCACAACGCGCACCCGCGGCGATCGACGCGGGTAGCGCGGGCCTGCTCGCCTACGCTGGCGCGGGTGACCACCCAACCAGGCACGCCGCCGGCCGCCGTCGCGAGCGGCGAACAGCCCCTCGACTCATTCACCGCCAAGGTCTGGCGGCACGACTTCACCTCGATCGAGTACGAGTTGACGGAGGCACACATCCCGCGCCCGTTCGTCGAGCTGCCCGTCGAGCTCGCCCCGGCCGGGACGGTGGCCCGGTTCACCCGCGCGCACCTCGCGCTGCTCTGGCACCTGCACGTGGCGGTGCTGGCCGGCGACGCGAACACCATGGACAAAATCCGGGTCGAGAGCGCCGACGGCGAGGCCCTGGTCGTACGCGTCGGGGTGAGCGAGCTGCGGTTCGCGCTGGTCCTGCTCGGCAACAGCCGGCAACTGTGCACGGCGGCTGGGTGCATGGGGGACGCGATCGGCGGAAGCCGCTACCTGTCCGTGTGCCGGGACCACTTGGACGCCGAGGGACCAGAGGCCTCGGTGTTCAACGGCCCTACCGAGCAGGACCGCCGCGACCGCTTCCGCCTGCGGGCGAAGGCGTGGCGGGGACTGATCGACGACCGCCGGGGCGAGCTCACCGCCGACGCGAAGCGGCTCGCCGCAGCCGGGCGCCGGGAACCCTCCGGCTACTGACCGGGGCCAGGCAGCGCGCCCGGCCTGCCGCAGCCAGGGCCCCGGGTGTGCAAGCGGCCCCGGTCGGCGCCTGGCCGGCCGGGGCCGCGAGTGGTCGCGGACTAGGCGGCCGGGGTCTTGGCCAGCCGCAGCAGGGGGCGGCAGTAGAGGGGTTCGGCGACGCCGATGCCGAGGTTCATGAACAACGGGTCGCCCTGCTTGAGTGCGATGGCGGCCCGGGTGAGATCTTCCTTGTCGGGATAGATGCTCAGGAGCACTGGGCCGGGGTAGTGGGCCAGGCCGAGGAAGAACTCGCGTTCGCGGTCGTTGTCGATCGCGTACCGCAGCCCGAGTGTGAAAGCGCGGGGTGTGCGGCCGGTCAGGACCAGCACGACGTGACGGTGGTCGGGCTCGACCCGCCAGTGAGCATCGACGTGTACGCCACTCGCGGATTGGAGCGCGGACTCGTCGTCGAACACGGCCTCGGAGTACGCCTGTTCCAGTTCGTCAGTGGCGGTGCGGGCGACCGGTTGCATGAGCATCACGGCGCGATCGGTCGTGAGGGAGAAGGGGAACGCTTCGGCTTCGATCACAGGGAAGTCCCAGGGCATGCCCGGCATCCTAGGCGCTGCCGCCGGGCGCCCCGGGCGCTGCCGAGGTACTCAGATCATCAGCTGAGGCCGCAGCGTTCGGAGAGGGAGTTCAGACGGCTGGTCGTGGTGCCGACGCCCAGGAGCCGGAGGTCCTCGGCCAGGCGGCGGGTGCGAGGGCGGCACTGCGCGCTGTCCGGGCCGAGGATCTCGCGGAGCCCGACGTCCCGTGAGGTCTGCGCCCTCGACTCGAAAGCGCCCGACCCCAGGGGGCGGGCGCTTCGTCGTGCCGGGGCGGGCGGAGCTCAGCGCACGGTCATGAGATCAGGCAGCGGGCGGCGATGCCGCGCAGCGTGCCGGCGGCCTTCGCGGCGTCCATGGCCTCGGTGGTGGGCTCGCCGCGCAGCGGTCCGCAGAGGATGACCGGGCGCTCACCCTCGACCGTCGGCCACAGGCGCTCGTCCAGGGGGATGCCGTCGCCCAGGGCGAACAGGTTGTTCTGCACGGCGGTCTGTGCGTCGTTGAGGCGAACGATCCTGACGAGACGCCGGGTGCGGGCGTCGAAGGAGACCACCCATCGCGGGTCACGCTGCAAGGTGTCTGTCCAGAGCGGCCAGCCCAGCCCAGAGAGGTCGTCGAGCTCTCCGGCGGGGGTGCGCGGCTCCATGCTCAGGGTCAGCAGCCAGCCCGCCGGCTCGATGTGTGTGCGGGAGAGGGTGAGACCGAACGGGGTTTCCTGCCTGGTGCCAGCCGTGCGGCTGCGGTTGGTGGCCATGTCGAACAGGATCGCAACCATGCGGCCGTCACACGACGGACTCCGCACGAATTGGTGAATCAGCCGCGTTCTGCTTGCAAAACCGCTACCGGACGGCACGGGACTGTGACTCTCGATCAAGCTCGTTCTGGCATCCCCTCGGCGTCGGCCTGTCCGGGATGCCGGCGTCAGTGTGGCCGCATGCGGTAGAGCAGCCCGGGGGCCCTCGCGAGATCGAGAACGAAGCGGTCGATCGGATCGTCAGCTGTGGGCACGGTGAGGACGTAGCTGTCACTGGTGTACAGCGTTGGCTCCGTGCGGGTGAGCCGGTCGCGGGTGCCGCGACGCCAGAGGTACAGCTCCCCGTTGCTGCGGGACAGGCGCAGCGATCCGGGCACCTGGTCACAGGCGAACACGCCGATCATGGTGTGCGGCTGGTCGCCGCCGCCGTTGTCCGGCTCGGCCGCGGGGAGCGCCGTCGGCGTGCTGCTCGCGGTGGCCAGGCGTGCGAGCACGGCGCCGAGATCGGCGGCCGGGTCGCGGCGCAGCTGCGAGACGATGGCGGCGGCGATGTGTTCGGCGCCGGTGCCGGCATGGTTGGACAGGGTCACGACCCGCAGGCCCGCCCGGTTGAGGTAGGTCGCGGCCGAGAATCCGTGCTCGTGGCCGAAGTGGAAGACCGCGGCGGTGGCGCCCTGGTGGTCGGCGTACAGGCCGGGGCCATAGACGTCCGGCGGGTGGTCGCTCGCCCGGTAGGGGACCTGCGTGCCGGGGAGCGATGTACCGCAGGTCAGCCACTGGTGGTGAAGGTGTCCGAGCCAGCGGTCGAGATCGCCGGCGGTGGACCAGAGCGAGCCGGGGCCCGGGAGTGCGACGGGCTGCTCGGTGTGCTCCCACCCGGCGCCGGCGGCCGGCCGGTAGCTGCTGGCCGCCCCGGGGATGACGCGGCGCGGGTCGTCCTTGAAGACGGTGCCGGTCATGCCGAGCGGGGCGAACAGTCGGTCGTCGGCGATGGTGCGCAGGTCGGTGCCGTGGGCGGTTTCGAGGATTCGGGCGAGCAGCAGATATCCGGTGTTGCTGTACAGGAACCGGCCTGCCGGTACGGCGCGCTGATCCTGCCGGTAGGCGAGGGCGAGCAGGTCGGCGGCCGTGTAGTGGTCGAGGTCGCGGAAGCCGGCCAGCGACAGCAGTGATTCAGCGTCGCGGACGCCCGCGTGATGGGTGATCAGGTCGGTGATCGTCACACCGGGGACCTTGAGCTGTGGCAGCACGTCGGCAGCCGCCCGCGAAAGGCCGAGCAGGGCGTCGCGGTCGGCGAGCACGGCGAGATGGGCGGTGATCTGCTTGGCGACGGAGCCGACGTTGAACGCGGTGTCGGGGCCGATCGGCGTGCCCGTCTCGATGTGCGCGACGCCGGCGCAGCGGTGGACGGGGGGCTCGCCGGGGCGGTGGACGAGCAGGGACAGACCGGGCGCCCCGGTCACAGGCCGGCCGCCTGCTGGTGGACGTCGCGCAGCCGGGTGCGAAGGTCGTCGTCGGCGACCAGGTCGAGCGCGCGAGCGTGATCCGCGGCGGTGGCGGCGAGTAGCGGGCGCTGCTTGTCGAGATAGGCGGCGAGGAACTTCCGCAGGTCGCCGGTGGTCTGGTCGATGATGCGGGCGGTGTAGATCATGGTGAGGGGGAACGACCAGCAGGCGTGCAGGAACCCGAACGCGGGCCGGACGGTGTCCTTCCACGGCGAGAAGAAGCGTTCCGTGTCGCTGACCTTGGATCGGGTCGCGGTGAGCGCGTCGTTGAGCCAGTTGTGGCCGCCTTCGTGGATCAGGTCTCGGGCGAGAACGACCGGGTCGCCGATGTGGTCGGTGAATACGGTTCCGGGCAGTCGGGTGATGGTCCAGCTGTCGAGCGTCTGGCCGAGCGTCTTGGTGCGCAGCAGGCACACGACGACGGCGTGAGCGGCGAGCAGGTCACCGAAGCCGGCCGCGTCGGCGGTGGAGTACGCGGCGGCGGCGAGGTCTTGGAGTGTGCGCGGCGCGGCGCAGCTGTCGGGCCCCAGCACGTAGTACGGGGTGTCTGAGATCGGCGAGGTGGGGAGCCGGCTCAGGTCGGGGGCGACGATGACGCGCGGGCCGGCGGCGGTGGGGGACGCGAGGACGCCGGCGCCCGCGTCGGGGTTGGTCGCGTACCAGTCGAAGCGGGCGACGTCGCGGGCGCGGGCGGCGCTCTCGGCGCCTTCGAGGACGTGATGGGCCACCGCGTAGCCGAACGCCGTACCGGCGCTGCTGTCGGGGCGCTGTGGGGCGTCGGGGTGGGTGATCGTGCGGATCTGGCGGGTGCGGTCTTCGTGCAGGCGGCGGATGGGCGCGTACGCGAACGGGGCGGCGGCGGTGGTGGTCATGGCTGCTTCCTCCGGGGTGGGGCCGGCTCCGGCCCGCGTGGGGCCGGAGCCGGGATCGTTCACCGTCGGCGCTCGCAGCGCCGGGCGGCTCGGGTTGGTCAGACGGTCTCGGTCTCGGCCGTCGGCCAGCCGTCGGCGGACACGCTCGACGTGTGGGCGGTGGTGCGCACCGTCTCGTCGTCGCCGCGCAGCTCCTCGACGTCGGCCAGGAACTCGTCGATGCGGTTCTCGTCCATGGTGTTCTGCCTTCCACTGGTTGAGGGTTGGGGGTGTTCGGGTGTGTTCGCGGCGGCGGCGGTGATCTCTCCTTCGGCACCGTGCGCCCCCTTTACTGCTTGGCAGTGGCCTGGAGGGCGTCGCGCAGCTCGGCCATGTCGGGCCGGTCGGCCGGGTCGGTGGCGAGCGCGGCGACGATCACGGGGCGCAGCTGGGCCGGGATGGCGGCCGGCGTGGTTGCGAAACGGGGGATGTCGGCGCACAGGTAGCGGTGGACCAGGACGGCGAGGCTGAACACGTCGGCGGCCGGCGTCGCCCGGTCGTAGGCGGTGGCGTACTCCGGGGGCCAGTGGACTTCCGGGCTGCGGCTGACGGGCCCGCGCGGGGTGTCGCCGCGGCGCGCGGCGCCGAGGTCGGTGATCATGCCTTCGCCGTCGTGGATCAGGATGTTCTCCTGGTAGACGTCGCGGTGGACGATCCCGAGCTGGTGAAGGGAGTGCAGGCCGGCGGCGACGTCGGCGAGGATCGCGAGGCCCCGGGGCTGGTCCGCTCCCTGCGGGGACTGCATGAAGGTCCGGAAGTTGCCGCCGTCGGCGAGGCGCATCGTGTACCAGTCGAAGCGGTCGCCGTCGCCGTGGTCGATCAGGCCGGCGACGTTCGGGGTTCCGGCCGCGTGCAGGGTGGTGGCTCGCTCGTACCGGAAGTCTTCGCGGGTCAGTGCCCGTTCGGGCGCGGTCATCTGCGCGTACCAGTAGAAGCCGTACGCGGCCGGCCGCTGGTCGTCGTCCATCTCGGCGAGCACGTGGTTGCTGCCGAATCCGGCCTTGAGGACGACGGGCTCGTGTCCGGGCTGGCTGGCCTTGATCAGGGTGCTCGCTCGGGTGAACGCGAGCAGGTCGGATACGTGGAACCCGGCCTCTCGGACGTGGTCAAGAACCCACGCGGCCGGGTGCAGCGGGTGAAGCTCCATGGTGGTGCCCTCCCGTGGTCGGGGCCGGCTGTGCGTGCTCGCGCAGCCGGTCGAGGCAGGTGGTTGCCAGGGCGTCGAGGTCGCCCGGGGTGGTGCTGGGGTGGCGCAGGACGGGCAGCCCGGTGGCGGCGGTCCACGCACGGGCGCCTTCGTCGTACAGGTCGGCGAGCCGCGCGGCGGTGTCGGGGTCTTCGGTGAAGCGGCGCGCGGTGGGTCGGTCGCTGATCCGGGTCTGGCAGGTGCTCGGCAGGGTGGTGAGCAGAATCGTCAGGTCGGGTCGGGCGCCGCTCTGCTCGGCAAGCTGGTGCACGTAGTCGGCGACGGGTCGGCGGTGGACCAGGGCGAGCAGGACGGCGGTGGACAGGCTGAGCCGGTCCGCGATCACCGGGCCGGCCCGCCGGGCAGGCGCGATGACGAAGCGGGCGTGGAGCGTCAGGTCCCAGCACGCTGCCTCTGGCGCGTCGTGTGGATCGGCTCCGGGCCGCCCGGCGCGCAGGGCGATCAGGGTCCGGGCCGCGGGAGCGGAGAGCCAGGAGAACTGTCCTACGTGGCTGACCGGCAGGCGCATCGCGGCGGCGTCCGCGAGGAGCCGGTCCCGCAGGCTGCTCTTCCCGGCTCCGGCGATGCCTTCGAGGGCCAACAGCACCGGGTCACCGCCCGCCGGTCGGCGTGGGCGCGCTGTCGGCGGTGAGCCAGCTGATGAACTTCGCGACGCGCCCGCTCACGACGGGCAGCGTTCCGTGCGCGAGCTGCGAGCCGTACAGCAGCGCCGTGCCCGGGGCCGGGGTGACGCTCCACCGGGTTCGGGGCATCTTCTGGAACCAGGTGGCGGAGTTGTCGGCGCCGTCGTGGGCGAGCCACATCCCGGGCGCGTAGCCGTACGCGGCCGGGTTGGTCGGCTGCCCGTTCCACAGGTGCTCGCTGCTGGCGGTCTCGACGTAGAAGGCGCCGCCGTCCTCGGCTTCGGCGATGACGACGCTGATCCCGGCGATCTGGCGCGGCCACGCGAGCGGGTCGGGGGCGATGCCGTCGAGATGGGCGGTGATGTGCTGGCCGGGGCCGTACTCGACGTACGTCCACGGGCGGCACGTCGTGATGGACGGCATCGCACGGGACAGGGCCGGCCGGGCGCGGTCGAACGCCGCTTGGAGCAGCTTCTCGGCGTCGTCGGGGATCGTCCCGATCTCGATCCGGCCGGCGGGTTCGTAGACGGCCATGGCCTGTTCGTGGGTGTGGCCGGGGATCTCGTGGATGCTGGTGCGCCGCTCCGGGCCGAAGCGGGCCCCGTCGTCGGTCTTGAGCATGTCGGCCATGAGCTCGGCCAGGCGCGTCCGCTCGGCGGGGGCGAGGAAGTGCTCGACGCTCGCGACGCCGACGGTTTCGGCGATGTGGATCATGCGGTTCCCTTCCGGGTTTCGAGGACACGGAGCACGTCGTCCAGGCCGGTGCAGTGGTTGAGCCAGCTGACGACGGGGGCGCCCGTGGTGGACAGCGGGTCGTCCCACACGGTGAGGAGTTCACCGGTCAGCGGGAAGTCGTCGGCGCGGGGCAGCGGTCCGCCGGCGGCCGTCAGGGTGGACGGGCACGGCGCCGCGTGCTGCTCGGCGAAGGCCCGCGACAGGGAGGCGCTGAACGCCCTGCGGCACGCGAGTCGATCCGCTTCGCCGGCCGGGCCGCCGTGGTAGGTGCGGTGTTCGGTGTCGAACCAAACGTCGGCGATTGCCGCGCCGGCGTCGGCGACACGGCACGTGGCACAGCACGAAGCGTCGTTGACCGGGCAGCGCCGGGCGCGGCCGGGCAGGGTGGCGGACAGCTCGTCGAGGGCGGTCCACGCGGTTTCCACCAGGACGACGGCCGACGTCGGCCCGGGGCGCTCGGGAAGGTGGTTGCAGCACCGTTCACCGTCGATCGACTCCCCGGCCGGGACGGCGGCGGGCTCGACGAAGAGGGCGTGGAAGTAGACGATGCGGCCGATGAGCTGGTGAAGCGTCACGTCAGGGTCGGGCACGGTGCGGCTCCCTCGGTGTTCGCGGCGGGCGCGGGGATCGGGCAGTGACAGTCGGCGCCGGTCGGCTGCTCGCTTTCGAGGGCGCGGGCGACGGCGGCGGTCGCGGCGTCGAGGTGCTCGAAGTAGGTGGCCCAGTCGTGCCCGGGGACGGGCAGGAGCTCAAGGTCGAGGCCGGGCGCCGTGGTGCCGCTGGTCTCGCAGGTGAGTTCGGAGCGTCCGACGGTGACCGTGACCGCGTCGGGCAGGTGCGGGAGTGCCGCGGCGACCGCGCGGCACAGTGCGGCGCCGGCGCGGGCGTACTCGTCCCGGTCGCGGGCCAGGATGCCGACCTGGCGCGCTCTGGGTGCGAGCTCCAGCCCCGTGTAGGGGTGGCCCTGGCAACTGTCGTAGGTGATCAGCCCCCACCGGCCGGTGATCGCATCGACCAGCGGCCACACGCCGGGTTCGATGCCCTCTTGCCACTGCGGGTGACGCGGGTCGAGGTCGTCGGCCTCGTGGATGCCGGGCAGTCCGGCGGTGTTGATGTTGCCGTGGTCGCTGGTGAGCAGCCGCGCCGCCGGCCGGTGCGCTTCCGGGCTGTCCCACCGGGCGATGAACGCGGCGACGTCCCGCATGGAGTTGGTGGCGCGCGGGCGCCACCGCAGGGTGCGGCACCAGGCGCCGGCGCTGTGGCCGGGGTCGGCG
The DNA here is from genome assembly GCF_042737525.1 of Kitasatospora sp. NPDC059973. Classification (NCBI taxonomy): domain Bacteria; kingdom Bacillati; phylum Actinomycetota; class Actinomycetes; order Kitasatosporales; family Streptomycetaceae; genus Kitasatospora; species Kitasatospora sp. NPDC059973. Next base: position 25,151 of record NZ_JBHWUI010000026.1, read on the forward strand.
AGCAGCGCGGCGACCCCGTCGATCATGCGCATCCGGTAGTCGCAGTAAGCGTCGTCACTGCCGCCGTTGCCGGCGAGGCTCATCCGCCACCTGCTCGCCACGCAGCCGCCGCCGCATGCGCTGGCGTAGTCGCACGTCGTGCACTTGCCCATCAGCGCCTTGCCCTGGGCGAGCAGGTTCGAGCTCTGCTGTTGGGCGAGGAGCTGGCGCTGGTCGGTGGCGTCCTGCAAGAGCGTCAGCCGGGCCTGCGGCCACGGGAGCTCGTCGCAGCTCCCGAGCCGGCCGTCCGGGTACAGCGTGAAAACGTGGTCGCACTTGAGGTTCGAGAAGTGGCAGTGCCCGGTGTCCAAGTTTTTCAGGGCGCGGATGGTGGCCACCGCCGGGTCCATCTTCATCTGCCGGAAGTGCCCGCCTTCGATCCACCGGATCGTTGCGGCGAGGACGAACTCGGCGTACTCGTCCGGGTGGATCGCCCACGCCGGCGCTGCCGCGCCGCTGACGGCCGCCGCCTGTAGCTCGCGGCTCTTCGGGACGCGGGGCCGACGCCCGGTGCTCGCGGTGGGCCGGCGGACGGTGGAGTCGAAGCACGGGACGAAGTTCACCGCCTTCACCGACCCGAAACCGGCGAGGTGGTCGAGCACCGCGCCCGCGCGCCCCAGCACCGCCGGCGTCACCGCGCAGACCACCCCGGCCTTCTTGCCGCGTGCGGCCAGCAGCTCAAGGGCCGCGGCGACGCGCGGATAGATCGGGAGCCCGTCGTAGCCGACGCGCCATGCGTTGCCCTTCGCGTCGCCGTCCATCGAGATCCCGATCCGAAGCCCGGGGCACAGCTCGTCGAACAGGTCGAGCCACGCGGCGTCGAGCAGCACGCCGTTCGTCTGGAGCGAGACGCGGACCACGTTCGGCTGTGCGGCGAGCTCGCGCAGCACAGCCGCCATCTGCTCGCGGCCGACCGTCAGCGGCTCGCCGCCGTGCAGCTCGATCGCCACGGGACGCCCCCGGAAGAGCCTGCCCAGGTCCCGGACCTGCTCGGCGGTGATCACGGCCCCTCCGGGGGCTTCCTTGCGCTTCTCGAAGCAGTACAGGCAATCGACGTCGCACGTTTCACCGCGCAGCTTCAAGATCACAGACGCCGCTTCGGTGCGGTCCTCGGTGTCCAGGCTGCGGTAGAGCTCATGGATCTCGAAGTGCTGGCCAGTGGTGCCGTACATCGCTTGCCTCCCTGCTGCTGCTACGGGCCGGGCCGACTACTCGGGCAGCTGCCCCAGCAGCGCGCCCTGACCGGACTGAAGGATGTGCGCCGCTTCCAGCGGCATCCAGAAGCACTCGAAGCGGGTCGGCGGCTGCTCGCCGTCGTGTTCCTCCTGGCTCATCCACCGCTCCGGGGTGTCCTCGGCGAGTTCGAGGTGGAAGATGTGCCGCTGCTGGAGCTCGCGGCGGTAGGGGGTCATGTCGTACTCGGTCTCGCCGAGCTTGGACACGATCTTGAAATCGGTGAGGCCGGTCTCCTCCCGCGCCTCACGCAGGACCGCATCCTCCGGCGACTCACCGGGGCGCACGCTGCCGGCGGGGACCTGAATCCCCACCTCCTCATAGGTGTTATCGGCGTGCCTGAACACCAGCAGCCTGCCGTCTCGCACGACGTAGGCGAGAACCTTCTCCCTGACGACCTTCTCCGGCACGGGGTGCTCCTTCGCTCTCTGGGATTCGTCCGCCGACCGGTTTCTGACGCCCGGTCAGCACGGGTGGGACAGGCTATCCGCGCACCCGGGGGCGCGTTCGGTGGCGTGCACGGTGTGCTGGCGTACGCCGTGGATCATGGTCCGGGGGTGCGCGCCCGGCCTTCGGGGTGGCGCCGGCCGCGCCGCGGGGGACGTGAGCGGCCGGCGCCGGGTGCGCCCGGCCGGTGTGCCTTGACCAGGTGTCGGGCGCAGTCTTGGGGGCCGCTATACGGCGGCAGGCTGCGGGTCGCGGCGCGGGTCGAGTGCCGACTCGGCCGGGGTACGCAGCGAGATCCGGGCACAGACCTTCTTCGCGAAGCTTGCGCGCTCCCACCACAGGCGTTCGGCGAGCCCGGCGACCAGCGCCAGGCCGCGCCCGCTGTCGTCGTCGTCCGCGGCCTGTTTGATGACGGGCTCGACAGCCCCCTCGCCGTCCCACACCTCGACCGTGAGGAAGCCGCCAGTCTCCAGATACAGGAAGACGTCGAGCCGGCCGACGATCCCGCCGTACCGCATCCCGTTCGTGACGAGCTCGGTGACGGTGAGCTCGATCGCGAGCTCGGCGCCGGCGTCGAGTCCGACGCCGTGTTCACTGAGGGCGGCAATGGTCTGGCGCCGCATGTCGCCGGGCGCCTTCGGGTGGTACTCCGGCGTGAAGTGCGCGATCTGGTCGCGATCGAAAGCTCTTTCGGACATGGGGATGCTCCAACGCACCAGCGATTGCCGCAAGATGACGAGACGTCACCGGCTCAGAACTTAGAGTGCTCCTTGGATCTCGCTATGACAACCTTGCGACCCGAACTGACGCGGTGAAAAACAGGTGTTCTATCGCGTTGCGCACCCAAGGGCTGCGAAACTGCACCCGAGATCGCACGTACCGCACCCAACGATGAGAGGAGTGCACCCCCGATGCCCAACGTGCGCGCCATCCCGACTGTCCGACGCCGGCGCCTCGGCCGAGCGCTGCGCAAGTTCCGCACCGGAGCGGGGCTGAGCCTCGACCAGGTCGCCGAGCTGATGAACACGAAGCCGGGCGCGAAGTGGGACGGCCCGAAGACCTCGCGGATCGAGAACGCGAACGCGAAGATCAGCGCTCCGGAAGTCGTCACCCTGCTCGGCCACTACGGCGTGACCGACACGGAGACCGTCACCGCGCTGGAAGATCTGGCCCGCACCGCTGGCAAGCCCGGGTGGTGGAGCACCTACGGCGGAATCGTCCCTCCGCACCTCGAAGACCGCATCGACGCGGAGACCGAAGCGAAGGTGATCCGCGCCTACTACGGCACGGTGATCCCCGGCCTGCTCCAGACGGGGGCGTACGCACGGGAGATCACGGCCGCGACCGCCTTCCACATCCCGAAGGAGCAACACCCCGGGATCGTGGATGTCAGGATGGGCCGACAGGCCACCCTCACACGGCCGGACGACCCGGCCGAGTGCTGGTTCGTCATCCATGAGGCACTGCTGTTCCAGAAGTTCACCCCGCATCCCTCACTGATGCGCGAACAGCTGATGCGGCTGCTCGACGTGAGTGAACTCCCGAACGTGAACCTCCAGGTGATGCCGCTGGATTCAGGGCCGCACCCGGGCGCCCGGGGCAACCTGTCGATCTTCCACTTCCCGAAGCCGTGGCCCTCCCTCGTCTCCACCGAGAGCGCGGGAGTGAGCCACTACATCGAAGGTCCGGAAGCCGCCGAGCGCTTCCAAAAGGACTTCGATCGCATCGTGGCCTCGGCACTCCCCGCCGACCGGTCCCGAGACGCCATCCGCACCCACATGGAAGGAATGACCCGGTGAGCACCACCCCCGACCCCAAGGCAGACCTGTACGCGCTGGAACTGACGGGCGCCACCCGGCGCAAGTCGCCGCTCAGCACCGACAACGGCGACTGCGTAGAGATCGAAGACCTCCCGGGCGGCGGCGTCGCCGTCTTCGACTCCAAGCGACCCGACCGGACCGACCTTCGATTCACCAAGGCCGAGTGGCACGCCTTCAAGGAAGGCATCCGTCAGGGCCTACTCTGACTGCCCTACGAAGAGCCGGCTCCCCCCGTCCGAAGCAGGGGGAGCCGGCTCTTTGCCGTACTGGCGTTCCATCCCCATCACCAGGTGCGGAGCAAACCCGAACGGGGCCCGTAGCGCCCGGACAGCACGGCGGCCGACGCCGCCCCGTGAGGTCTCCGCGATCCGACTCGAAAGCGCCCGGCCCCCATGGCATCCCAGGGGGCGGGCGCTTCGGCATTTCCGAACAGGAAAGCCGCAGGTCAGCCTAGGATTGGCCCCGTACCGTGTGCACACCGAGAGGGGGCCAGATGCTCATCCGACTTCGCCGGCTGTTCCGGTCGGCGGCGGGTCACCGCGATTGGCTGGTGCACGACGTGGAGCGCGGCATCGTACGGCGTGAACGAACGCAACGGAGCGCGGCCCGCTGGGGGCACCAGTGGTTCGCCTTCCACAACGACCCCAATCTCGCGTTCATAATCCTGCCGGTCGATCGGTGCGCACGGTGGGGCATCGACCCGACGGAGCCCGAGCTCTACCCGGGCGACGCCTACGCCAAGGGCCCCGGTCCCATGTAGCCGATCGCAGACCGAAGCGCCCGCCCCCGGTGTCGAGGGGGCGGGCGCTTCGCGTTTCCCGGGCCGCGCGGCGGGCCGGGGTGCTGGCCGTGTCAGTCGTTGACTGCGGCGACCTCATCGCCGGGCAACTCCTGGCGGTGGCCGTTCACGAGCTCGACGACCACGGTCTCGGCGTTGCTCTCGACGATCTCGCCCTCGCGCGGCCAGTCTTCGGGAACGGCGTACTCGGGCACAACGACGGCGGTTCCAACAGGTAGCGACATGACGGGCTCCCTTGGGTGTGGGTTCGTGGACCAGCGCGGACGCGCATCCCCTCGGGGCTGATGAGCTCTCACCATACGGCCGCCTGCGGCTCCCGCGACGGCGGGACGGACGCGGAGGGGTGGGCTAATCGGGTGATCACCCGCAACGGCCCCGTCCGGGCGTCGTTCATCCGGTGCCCGCCGGGAGTAGCCCGTTGGGCGTACCGCTCGGAGAGGGGCATCGGATGCACCCGTTCATCACCAGGGCCGCGGCGCTCGCGACCGCGCTCACGGCCTGTCTGTTCGTCACTGCGGCGCCGGCCGCCGCGTCGAGTCGCCGCAACAGTGGGGAAGCCTGCACCCATAACTGGAACGGGCCCCAGGTCTGTATCCAGATCGACGGTCACGACGATTGGGCCGACCGCGTCACCGTGACGTGGACCGACCCCGGGCGCGGCGTTGACCGGTCCACGGCGATGCTTCATGAGGGCGGCGAGCAGCGGGAGGTTCACATCCGGCAGGAGGGCCACCGCCAAGACGGCAAGATCACGGCCGAGTGGACTGGAATCCGGCTCGCGTGGGGCAAGGTGTGCGGCTCTTTCACCGGCACAAACGGCGTGTGGGCCTGTCAGGAAGTGCACACGGGCGGCCCCTACTCGTCCTGACCCCGGATACGCGAAGCGCCCGGCTCCCGTCTCGGGGCCGGGCGCTTCGCGTGTGGTCAGTTCGACTCGGGCGTCTCGCGGCCGAGGCCGAGCTCGGCCCGGGCCGCCGCGTCGAGCTCCTCGACGGTGGCGTACTGCCGGCCGAAGGTCGGCCGGTGGTCGAGGCCGATCAGCCTGTCCCAGTCCTCGGGGCTGGTGGTCTTGCGGCCCTCCCGCATGATCTGGCTGAGCAGGGCCCGGACCTCGTCGTCGTGCGGGGCCGTGGCGGCGAGCAGGGAGCTGGCTTCGTCGAGCATCACGGCGAGCGGAAGCTCGGCAGTCGTCTTCCCTTCACCGCCGCGGCGGGAGGGGACCATCGCCCAGCGGTCCAGCGAGCCGGCGGGGTCGTGGTCGGTTACCGGCTTGAGGACGATCGACTTCCCGCCGTGAAAGCGGGCCGGCTCAGTGACCACCGATCCGGCGGGGTGGCGGTAGGTCAGGGTCGGCTCGGCGGCGGCCGGGACGGGTGAGGTCGCGGCGGAGCTCTCCGCGTTCTCAGGGTTGCTGGTCACGTCAGCACCTTTCGGGGGTTCTGCGGTTCCGGGGAGATCAGGGGCCGGGGATCACGCGGACGATGCGCACGACGCCGGCCGCCCCGGTCGGGCGGTGGACGCGGGCCACGACGGAGACGCTCGCGCCCCTCGCGATGATCGACATGCTGTCGCCGTCGGCGCTGAGCCGGGTGATCCGGACGCGCTCGGGGTCGGACGGTTCGGCGGGCCGGTCGGTGACGGGATCGAGGGCCAGCCGGGTGCCGATGGCGCGCAGGGCATGCCGGTAGCTGAAGGGCAGGGCCGCGATCTCCGCGGCGAGCTTGGCGTCGGCAGGCGCGTCGGTGGGGGCGCCGGTGCCGAGGAGCACGTACCACCGCACCTCGGAGCCGACCCGCTCCCACCAGGGGCCGGCGGTCACCGATCGGCCTCGGCCTGGTCGAGGACGTCGAACAGGCTGATCCCGTCGAGGGTGGGGCGGGCGCGGTCGAGCGCGGCGTAGGTGGCCGGGTCGGCGAGCTCGTCGGCGATCCGCCCCCAGTACTCCAGGGTCCGGGGGGCGCTGAAAACGTCGGCGGCGTGATGCTGATCGGTGAAGTCACCGATCAGGCCGCCGCCGTCGTCGTCCGGCAGGGCCGCGCTGATGGAGTTGTAGGTCCTGGGGATCGGCACGGGGCCCATCCCGAGCGGTTGTGCGGTCATGTGTCCGCCCCTCCCTCTCTCGTTGTGACGACGCTACCGGTCCGGTGGCGTCGGGTGTGCGGGGTCAGCGCTCGCCGAGGAGGGCGGCGGCCTGGTCGAGCTTCTCGCGCAGCAGGGGCAGGCAGAGGCGGCACAGGCCGTCGCGCCCCGGGGTGAGCTGCGGGAAACGGATGTTCACCTCGCCGACCGGCAGCTCGTTGGCGCATTCGAAGCAGCGCGGAATGTCGGTCTCGCCCGCGTCCCAGTCCGGCTCTCGCCACAGCTCCAGCGGGAACCCGCCGTCGGGCAGCTCGGGCAGCACCTTGCGGGCGAGCTCCTGGGCGGCCTGGGCGTGCGTGAGGTCGTGGTCCTCGGCGTACTCGCGGGTGTCCATCTTCTTGGCGCGGTTCTTCACCATGGTCAGCTCTTTCCGACAGGCCGCGGCAGGGCACAGCGCGGCCAGGGGTAAGGGGTGGTCTCTCACGCGATTCGGTGAACCTTTGCAGCCACCCCGGCCCGGGAGGGCGGACGGTGGCGCGGGCAGGCGCTCTGCCGTCTCCACGGTAGGGCCCGGGCCTGACGGTCCGGGCGGTTTCCGGTGATTCGTCGTTCAGGCCAGCGGCGTGGGCCTGGTTCAGTCGGCGGCCGGGATCAGGCAGGCGACTGCCTCGATCAGGTGGTGGACAGCTTGATCCATTAGGTAACTGCCGTTAATTCCACCGGAGTTGTGTCGATAGAACTCGCCCTTGCCGATGGCGTCGCAAGCGCGGCGCAGTGGCTCGCGTCGATCAATCAGGTAGTGGCTGGCTCCGGTCACCGCCAGGGCGGCGAGGAGGCGGCCGGCGGGCAGGCGCACCCCGAGCGCGCGGGCGCCGACTCCGATCACCGCAGCTTGGGTGGCGGTGTAGGTCAGCGAGTGCCGGAGGCAGGCGGCCCGGCCGGCGCGGGTGCCGTACTGCTCGCCCTTGTACGTGACCGGGGCGGCGTCGGTGGCGGCCTTGAGGACGGCATCCCTGCCGCTCTGTGTGATGTGGTCACCGAAGTTCGCCCCGGCGCGCATCAGGCCGAGGAGGGCCGCGTACCGGGCCGCCCGGCCCGCGGCGCTGTCGATGGAGGTGTGCATCATGGTCGTGCCCTCTCTCGCAGACGGGTGTGCGGGGCGGCCGGTGGTCCGGCCAGGCTTTCCGGCCGCCCCGCGTCGATGATGTGCCGTCAGCCTGTTCCGGGCTGCCCAGGAATGTGCAGGCGGAACGTGGGCCGGGTCACTCCCTGCTGCCCGGCCCGCCGTCGAACTCACAGCCCACAACCGTGATGGCGTAGCCCAGGCGCGCCGGCTCCGGCAGGCGCGGAGTCTGGACGTACATGTCCCACAGGATCGGGGCCGTCTCATCGTTCGATCGCCAGGTGATGACGAGCCGGTCGCCGTCCTCCCTCTGCCCGCGGAGCTCCTCCTCGCACCGGCGCTGCGCCTCGGCGACCGTGGCGTAGACCGGTTCGAGTCCCTCGTACGAGTAGGCGTCGCTGAACGTCGCGCGGTACTGCACGGTCAGGCCGGCAGCGGTTGCGGGCACCCAGGCCGGCACCTCGGCGTCGTGCTCGTCCAGCAGCGCGGCGGCCTGCTCGTCGAGTTCCTTCTCGACGGCGGCCCGGTCGCTGCCGGCGAGGTGGACGAGCACGGTCGCGGCAACCCTGCCCGTGCTGAGGACGAGCCCGTAGGCGTCTTGGGCGACGTGGTCCTCGCGCACGTACCTGTCGCAGTAGGCCCTGTGCCGCTCGGCACGGTCCCGGGCGAAGTTGTCGAGCTCCTCCTTGGTGAGCTGCATCCCGCCCTGGGCCAGGCTCTCGACGTGCAGCCCAACGAGAGCGAGGGCGGCGGGGGCCGACGGGTAGCTGTCCCCGTCTTCGCGGGCGGCTTGCCGTGCCTTGACGGACTGCTCGGCGAGCCACGTAGCCGCGTTCTCGGGGTCGTCGTCCAGCGCCACCACCAGGTAGAGCGCGGCGCGGCGGGCGAGCACGTCGAGGAGGGCGAGCAGCGGCTCGCGCAGCTCGCCGCGCACACCGGCGTCGGGGCCGCCGACCCAGCCCTCGACGAGCTCGGCGCAGCGGCGGAACTGCTGCTCGTCGGTGGCGGTGGGGTTGGGGAGCATGGCGTCGGCGGTGGCGCGGATCAGGCCGAGGGCGACGAGATCGGCGCCGAGGGCGTCGGGCTTGGGGCCGGCGGCGGTCACCGGGTGGCCTGCGGCAGTGCGGCGGCGGCCTGGGCGACGTGGTCGGCGGCGGCGTGGATGCGGTGGACGATCCGGCCGGACGCCTCGGCCAGGCCGGCGGGGGCGTCGCGGTGGGCGCTGTTGAGCAGCTCGATCGCCTCGGCGAGCTGCTCGCGGACGTCGGCGCGGTTCACGGTGCACGCCTTGCGGAGCTGGGTGAGGGCGCGGCGGATGGTGGCGAGGTGCTCGTCGGTGTCGAACTTGGCGGCCGGGTCGATCGGGTCGCTGACGCCGAGCGCGGGGGCGAGGGTCTGCTCGATCAGTCGGCTGATCGCGTTGACGTCGGTGTCGATCACGTCGAGCGGGTCGGCGGCGTGCTGCTCGACGTAGGAGCGCGTCGTCTCGGCCTGGTCGAGGTAGACCGCGGCGGCGCGGGCGAACTCGTCGGCGAGGTCGGGGTTCCCGTTGGCGTAGAAGGTGGCGGCGCGGCCCAGCTCGCGCGCGGCGTAGCCGATCTGACGGTGCGCGCCGGCGACGTGGGCGGCGACGCTCTGCCCGGCGTAGGCGTCGAGCAGGGTGACCGCTTGGGCGAGGTCGAGGCTCGGCGGGACCGGGCCGAGGTCGTGGCGCTCGGTGGCGGCGGCGAGGTGGCGGTGCAGGACGGGGAGCAGGTCCTCGACCCTGCGGCCGGCGTACGGCATGAGCGGCGTGCTGGTCATGGTGGTTCTCCTGGTCGGTGGCGGGTTTGGTGGTCGGCGGGGGGCCGGCTGTGCTTCCTACTCGGGGTTCTCGGTGGCGAAGCCGAGGGCGACGGATGCCGCGGCGATCCCCTCGGGGGTGATCGGGTCCATGGGCCCCTCGATCCGCAGGCACCACATCTGCCCGGTGCCCTCGGGCTTGATCAGGACGAACGGCGTGCCCTCGGGCGCACCCTCCCCGCTGGAGAGGAAGGCGTGCGAGGTGAGCGAGCCGTGCGCCGTGAGGGCGTTCGAGACCAGTTCGGCGATCTCGTCGGGGGTGTGGGACATGGTTGTCTGCCTTTCTGTTGGTGGGTGCTGTCTGACGAATGGATGGGGAAGTGCGACGGCTTCCTACTCGGCCCGGGCGTAGCCGGCGTTCTGGAGCGTGGTGGCCAGGGCCTCGGCGATGGCGTTCGGGTCTACGTCCGTGCCGGTGCTGGTGCCGGTGAAGTAGTCCTGTAGGGCTTCGAGCAGGACCGCGCGGGCGTGCTCGGTGGTCGGGCGGGGCGGGATCAGTGCGCCGTTCGCGTCGAACTGGAACTCGCCCTCGGTGTACGCGGCGAGGAGCTGCTCGGTCACGTGGCTGACGGACAGACCGTCGTCGATGCGGGCGCGCTCCTTGGCGGCTCCCCAGACCGGGCCGAGGACGTTGATCAGCCGGGCGACCTTGCCCTCGGGCAGGTCCTCGACGGACGGTGCGCCGGTGCCGACGTCGTAGTTCTTCGGCGTGGTGCGCGGCTTCATCTTCTTGCGCTCGACCGGCACTCGGCAGACCAGGCGCGTCACCGGCTTGTCGTCGGGGCCGGGGACCTGCCCGAGGGCGAACGGGAACCCTGTCGTGGACGTGGTCGCCGTGATCTCGGCGGCGGCCTGGGCGATGACCTCCTCGGCGCGGTCGGTCAGCGGGACGACGTAGGTCTCGACGACGCGGCCACCTTCGGATCTGCCCTCGATCATGACGTCTCGGTCCTCGCCGCGCTGGCGAAGGCCGAGCTTGCGCAGGACTGCGGAGATGGCGTTGGTCGGGTTGCTGGCGGGGGCGGGCATCGGGAGGTCTCCTGTCGGGCTCGGTAGGGTGGTGCGCACCGCGTTCTGCTTCCTTGGTCGGTGGCGGATCGGTCGGCGGCGGCGAGCCCGGATTCCCGGGCTCGCCGCTTTCGTGTCGGCACGCTCCGCACGCACGCTACCGGCAGTTATATAACTTCACGAAGCTTCGCGGGTGGGCTTCCGGGGAGCGTGCAGGGCGCCGCCGGTGCCGCGGACCGGGCTGCGGCGGTTGCGCCCGCCCGAGGCGGTCGGCGGGCGGAGCCTGCTGGCGGCGGGCATGGTCTGCGGGCGTCGCCGCGAGCGGTTGCCCTGCGGGCCGGTGACGCGCCGGGGCCCGCGGTGCGGTGCCCGGTGCGGCCGTCCGCCGACGTCGGCGAGGAGGTCCTCGACGGCCGCCGGCTCCTCCTGGTGCTGCTCGGCGTCGAGCTCTGCCGCGCGGTCGAGGAGGGCCTCGGCCGCGACGTGGGCGCCGATCCCGCGCAGCAGCTCGGCCCGCTCGCGCAGTTCGGCGGCGTCGGGCTCGGGCTCCAGCTGGACCGGCGCCCCGGTGGCGGTGATGGGGGCCTCGACGTACCCGGGCTCGTCGTCGGCCGGGTAGTCCTGCGGGTGGAGGACGCGGTCCAGTTCGGCGAGCTGCTCGGCGGTCAGCTCGACGCGGTCGGCGTCGAGTTCGGCGGCCCGCTGCTGCTCGGCTGCGCGCCGCTCGGCGAGCTCGGTCTCCAAGCGCTGGCGGGCGGCGCGGGCGTGCTCGGCGGCGTGGCGGTCGGCGACGCCGGCGGCGAGCTGTTCGGCGGTGGTGGCGGCGAGCCGGTACGCGGCCTCGGTGCCGGGCCGGGTGACCCGGTCGAGCCAGTCGTCGCCGAGCTCGCGCAGGGCCGCCCGGGCGGCTGCGCGGGCCTGGTGGGGGTACGGCTTGCCCGGGTCGAGGTCCTCCTCGGTCCCGGCCTGCGCGGGCATGGCCAGGGCGTGGGCCAGGGCGGCGCTGAACTCGCGGCGGAAGTGCCGTACGGCGGTACGGCGTTCCGCCGGAGTGCACCAGTGCTCGCCCTCCCCGGTGAGCCAGGCGGCGCAGCGGCGGCCCCAGATGCCCGAGAGCCGGTCGAGCTCGTCGAGGACGATCGGCAGGACCGCGCAGAAGCGGGCGAGGTCGGCGGGGGCGGCGCTCGCGCGGGCGTCGGTCCGTCCGCGGCCGAGGCGGCTCTCGCGAATCTCGCGGCGCTCGCTGGTGCCGCGCCAGTGGCCGCTGGGGGTGATCTCGTGGCCGGTGTCCACGTAGACGGTGCGGAAGTTGACGATCTTCTCGAAGTGGACCCCGAAGTACAGGCCGAGGGTCGCGGCGAGCTCGCGCCGCTCGGGGCCGCGCCGGGAGGTGTCGGCGAACTCCAGGCGGGCGCCCGCGTTGTTGCGGTAGGCGGTGAAGCCGTTCACCAGCCGGACGGCGGCCTCGCCGCGCCGCGGGGTGTAGGGGTTGGCCCACTGCGCCGGCAGGTTGTACGCGGCGGCCTCGGCGGTGTCCTCGCTGACCTTGACGTCGAACGGCAGCTCGGCGGCCGTCTCGGTGCCGGGCGCTGCGGGCTCGGGGGCCTGCTGGGCGTCGGCCTGGTCGGTCTGGCGGCCGACGGCGATCGAGGCGAGGCGCTGCATCTGCTCGCCGATGCCGCGGGTGCCGTGCAGCGGCGCGGCGGCGTGCGGCCACACCGAGCGGGCGAGGGCGACGTACGCGGAGCCGCCCAGGACGGTGACCTCGGCGCCGCCGAGCAGCAGGGCGAACGCCTGGTGCCGCAGGGTGGCCGGGGTGACGGTGCCGGGGTCGCCGGCCTTGAGGTCGTACGGCCTGATCCACTGGTCCAGCGGCAGCAGGCCGTACTTCGCGCTCAGGATGATGACCCGTCCGCCGGGGCCGGCGAGCTGCTCGGCGGCCCGGCGGGCGGCGCGGTGATAGGTGCCGGTGTACATCTCGCCGGCGGGGGCAACGTCGTCGAGCTTGGCGCCGCCGCACGGGACGATGATCACGCGCTCGCGGGGCAGCTCGGCGGCCAGGGCGCGGCCGGCGGTGGTGATGCTGCACCGGGACTTCACCAGGTCGCGGATGCGGTAGCCGGCCAGGATGCCGGTCCGGCCGGCGAGCCCGGCGAGGTCGCGCTCTTCGAGGGCGCAGAGCGTGCGGTAGTTGACCGCCTCGGGGAAGTAGCCCAAGGGGTGATCGGCGGCGGTGAGCAGGGCGCGCCGCTGCGCGGTGCCGAGGGTGCGGGCGGTGCGCGCGGTGGTGGTCTCCTCGGCGGTGGCGGCGCGGGTCTCGGCGTCGGTGACGACGAGCCAGCCGGCGCTCTGGCGCCGGTCGGTGGTGGTCATGGTCACGGGTTGGTGCTCCTGGTGTGGTGGTCGGTGGCGGTTCCCGGGGGCGAGGTTCCTCGCCCCCGGGCTGCGGGTGGTGCGGGTCAGGCGCGCTTGAGCAGGTGCGGCGGCATGGCGCTCACGCCGCCGTCGTCCCAGGTCACGCGCTGGAGCGGGGCCGTCTCGTCGGGCGGCGTGATGATGCCGGACGTGACGCCGCCGCAGGTGTCGCCGCAGCAGGGGCAGGTGTCCTGGTACGGCGCCGGCGGGTCGTAGCTCTCCGCCGGGTACTGGCGGGTGACGCGGATTCCGTCGGCGAGGTAGAGCGCGCCGGCGTAGTGGACGTTCTCGGCGAGCTGCTGCGGCTGCTCGCTGATGATCTGAGTCGGGGTCATGGTGGCCTTTGCTTCCGTGGTCGATGACCCCACCCTAGTGCAAGTTATATAACTTCCGCAACTTGGCTTGCCGGGCGTCCCCGACACTGCGGTCAGCCCTGGCCGCCGCACCGATCGCAGGTCGTCGCACCGCCGGCACCGTGCTGGTACAGGCGCAGCAGGCTGCGGGCGTCCACCGGCACCCAGACGACACCGCGGCAGGACCCGCGCCCGCACGGAGCGCCGCCCTCGACCCACCCGGCCTCGATGGAGACGCGCAGCGGGATGCGGGCGGAGCCGCGGGCGAGAGTGGCCCGCATGTACCCGTCGCGCGGGTAGTTCACCGTGACGTAGTGCGCGATCTGCTCGCCGAGGCGGGCGCGGAGCAGGGCGGCGGCGCGCTCCTCCTCGGTGGGCTGCTGGCGGCCGGCGAGCAGCTCGGCCATGTAGTCGGTCGGGGGCCGGAACTCGCCGTCGCGGGAGATCGGCCCGCACTGCGGGCAGGTGGAGTCGTTGAGGGCGCGGCACCGGGCCAGCCGGGTGCCGCAGCACGGGCAGTAGTGCGTCAGGCGCTCGGCCTCGGTGCCGACCTGGGCGCCGCAGCCCTTGCAGCTGGAGGGCTGCGGTCCGGGCCGGAACGGATCGGCGGGCGCGGGCGGGTCCTGGCGCTGGTGCGCGGGACAGCGGTTCATCGGCTGCTCTCTCCTTCGTGCTGGGGCCGGCGGGGCCGGGCCAGTGGCCCAGACCCGCCGGCCCCGGTGCGGTCGGTGGCTGCTACTCGCCGGAGCGTTCGACCCGGCCCAAGTGGTTGTGCACGTACGTCAGAAGGACGTCCTTCTCGCGGTCGCCGTCGGCCAGGTCGAGGGCCTCGCGGAGGTACCCCTCGGCGTCGGCCAGGTCGCGGCCGGCGGTGTTCGGGAAGGGGTCCGCGGCGGCGGCGCTGCGCCGGTCGGTGGCTTCGGCGGCGTTCCGGATCAGGTCGGCGAAGTCGGAGGGGGCGGTGTCCGCGGGCACGGGCCTGCGGAGAATCCGGCCGATGATCGGACCGTGGGCGGCGACGAGCTCGGCCGGCGTCCGGGGAGTGGCGGAGGGAGTGCTCTGCCTGCCGCCCCGGGCCGTCTCCCACAGGTCCCGGTCCGGGGACTCGCCGCAGGTGCGCTGCGCCTCGGCGCAGGCCCGGGCGAACGCTTCCCGGACGGCGGTCTCGTCGGTGCCGCGGGCGGAGGCTTGGGTCAGCGCGCTGGGGCCGGGCCGGTGTTCGACCCGGGCGAGGGCCGGGCGGTCGGTATAGCTGTCGGTCTCGAAGTCCCAGACCCACCGCCAGCCTTCGAGGTCGCTGATCCAGGTGACCAGCTCTCGACCGTCCGGCGCCCACGACTTCGGGCCCATGCTGAACACCCGCACTCGGGCGGGGACCGTCCGCCGGACGGCCGACAGTCCGCCGGGGCCGAACTGCTGCCAGCGCTGCCCGGGCCACTCCTCGACCACGGCCGGCCGGTCGTGGTGGTCCTGGGCCCACTGGGTGACGACGGCCTCCGCGTGCTCCCGGTGCGCGAAGGGCACTTTCTCGGCCGCGGATGCGGTGGTGCTGCCGAGCAGGGCGACGTACACCGCGGGTTCGTCGTGGTGGGGCATCTCTTGATCTCCCTTGCGTCCGGGGCGTGGGCAGTGCCCGGCGCCCGGTTGGCGGTCTCAGTGGTTGCCGGTGGTGGCGGAGAGCTTCGTCTCGCTGTCGGACCGTCCGGCGCCGGCGAGAACCAGCGCGGCGCGGACGGTGTCGCGCAGGGTCTCGCAGACGGGCGCGCCGTACTGGTGCGCAACCCAGATCAGGTACCGGTTGCGCTCCGGGTTGGGGCAGTCGGGCGGGCACCCGAGCACCGCCCGGCCGGTGCCGATGTCGAGCCCGAACTCGACGTTCGTGGTGAAGCCGGGCAGCGCGTCGAGGTCCCGGGGAATCCAGAAGAGGACCGCGTCGGCACTCGCGCGGGCCTCGGTCTCCCATCCGACCTGGTCGTCGTAGTGGGCGGCACGCCGGCCGCCGCGGGACTCCGGCGAGTAGATGGTCAGCGACTCCTCGCCGGTCCACTGGGCGGCGAGCTCGTCGATCGCGGCCGGCCGCCACGACTCGACCGGGCCGCCGAGACGCGGGGTCGGTCCGGCCAGGAACACGGACGGGCCGCCCGTGGTGGCCAGGGGTTCGCGGGCCATGACCAGCTGAATCCTGCTGCTGTTCACGCGGCGGCTCCGTTCTGGCCGGCGGTGCGGGCGGCGTGCTGCGGGGTCCACGGCAGCGGCAGGCCGTCGCCGTCCGCGCGGGGCAGCACGTGCCAGTGCGCGTGGAACACGGTCTGGGTCGCGGCGCTGCCCTTGGACGTGATGATGTTCGCGTTCGGGAGCTCGGCGAGGAGCTCGGAGGCTCGACGCATGGCGGCAGCGGCGGTGTCCGGGTCGGCGCCGGCGTCGGCGACGTGCTGACGCGGGATCACGAGCACGTGGCCCGGGTGGACGCCGCCGCTGCGCGGGCGGATCGCGATGGCGTCGGGCCACTCCCGGACGACCTCCGCGGGCGCCGAACCGGCGACGATCGAGCAGAAGACGCAGTCCAGCATCGGTCAGCACTCCTCGTTCTGCGACGCCATCTGCGCAGCCGTCGCGAGCAGCTCGGCGAGCTGCTCGGGGGTGAGGTGGTAGCGGCCGGCCTGCTCGCGGGACGTCGAGCCGTCGGCGTCCGCCGCGGTGATGATGACGGACTTGAGGCCGGCGAGGCGCTGGCGCTTGGCGGCCCGCTCCCGGTCCTTCTCCATCACGTCCCACAGGAAGGCGGCGATCTCGGCCGTGTCGCCGACCTTCCAGCCGTCGGCACGGCGGGTCTCGGTGCCGTCCGGGGCGGTGATGGCGATGGCGCCGACCTGGTCGTTCCACAGGCCGGTGAGGAGAACGGTGTGCCCGTCCTTCGTGGTGGTCTCGGCCCTGCCCCTGTCCTTGTTCTTCTTCGCGATGCTGGCGACGTTGGCGGCGAAGGCGTCGCGGGGGTCGGTCGGTGCGGTGGCCATGGGTTCCCCTCCTAGTGGTGTCGATGATTCTCGCGGTTGGGGCGGCCTGTCGGCCGCGAAGTGGAACAGACTCGACTCTAGCGCAAGTTATATAACTTGCACAAGTGGGGGCGGTGGGCCCGCGCAGGCCCACCCCCGCCGGTCAGGCGTCCACGACCGCCGGCGCCTCCTCCGGACCGGCAAGCCGCTGGAGCTGCTCGACCAGGGCCTCGGCGGTGCGCAGCGAGTCGTGCAGGTCGGCGAGCGCCTCCGGGTTGCTGAGGTCGTCCTCGGCGTACTGGTCGGCGAGTTGGCGCAGCGTCTCGGCGCCTTCCCGCGCGGTGAGCACCGTCTCGGACGGGCCGGGGTAGGGCTGCCGCTCCTGGGCGTGGGCGAGGCGCTCGACCTTCTCCTCAATCTCGGCGAGGAGGTCGGCGCGCTCGGCGAGGTAGACGAGCCGCTCGCGGGGGTCGGCCGGGGCATCCGGGGCGTAGTTCACTGCTGGTGTCCTCACTGCTGGGCGCCGGCCGGGCCGGCGGCGACGTCACCCGGACAACGATCCGGGCCGGGGCGGGGAACGGCGAGCGCCCGCCCCCGGGGTGGGGTGCGGGCGCTGCCGGATTCGTGGCTGGGGTGCTGCTCAGCGGGTGGTGGGTTCGCCCTTGGTCAGGCTGAGCCACCTGCGGCTCGTCAGCGCGGCGGCGGTCTGCTGCGGGAGCGTGACGACGTCGGCGAGGAGCTCGCGGGCCTTCGCGTAGGCGGCCTGTCGCTCGTGCTCGCTGCCGCTGTCGCTGAGGGCCTTCACCAGCAGGGCGCGGGCCCGGCTTACCGTGGTGCGCTCGCGCTCGGGCAGGTGGCGCAGGCCGGTCTTGCGGGCGTGCCCGTCGGCGGCGGCCCATGCGGTCTTGAGGTTGCTGACCGCCTCCCGGTAGAGGATCGGGTCCGCTCCGCGGGCGACGTCGCCGGCGTAGTCCATCGCGTGCAGGAAGGCGACCGTCTGCGGCATGTTGACGTCGGCCAGCGCGGGCCGGTCGAGGACGGCGAGGACGTCCAGGACGAACGCGCCGTACGCCTCGCGGACCTCGTCGTGTTCGGCGACGATCGCCTCCCAACGGGCCCGGCTGCGAACCTCGCTGTCGCGCCGTTCGGCGGCGTTCCGCCGGCGGCCCGTGACGAACGCGACCACCCCCGACACCGCGGCCACGGCTCCGATGCTGCCGAGGAGCCACCACAGGGCTTCGACGGGGAAGCCGCTGCCGCTGCCCGTCTCCGGCTTGGGGGCCTCCGTCGTCGGCGCCCCGGTGCCACCTGCGACGTTGTCCCACACCCACTGGAACGCCGTGCCCGTCCAGCCGGCCGTGACGGCGAGCCCCAACAGGGCGATGATGCCGCCCGCTACCACCCGGTTGTACTCCCGGCGCATGAAGCCCCGGAGGGCGGAACCGGCACCGAGGATGGCAACAAGGTTGCCGATGACGGTGAGAAGCCACGGAATCATGTGCACAGTGAACCACCTTGTTGGGTCTTCTAACTGGGGAAATACGGCTTGAGCCCGGGCCGCGGACGGGCCCGGGCCCGGGTGCCGTCACCCAGTTCCGAGCCCGGTCACCCGTCCGAGCTACCCGGCTTCTCCGGGCAGTCCGGCGCCGGCGACCACGCGCAGCTGAGGGCGCGGCCCTGGCAGTACGGACAGATCGCCGTCGTCGAGGTGAGCGGCTGGCCGAACGTCCACCGCAGGCAGCTCGTCGCCCGCCACGGCCCGTGCTCGGCGGGCCGGTGGTGGAGCCGGGGCAGTTGACTCCACCGGCGTTCCGCCGAGGTGTCGCCGGCCGGTTCGGCGCCGGCCGGGTGCAGTTGGAGCCAGTAGCGCAACGGCTCGCGCTCCCGGCCGCGCTCGATGCCGGGCACCTCGAACGCTTCGGCGACCTCGGCCAGCCACTCGGCCGCCGAGGCATCGGTCTTCCGGCGCTGTTGCTCCCATCGGCCCATGGCCTCGGCCAGGGTCATGACCTCGGGGTAGACGACCGCGGGTGCCGCGCGCTTGAGGTGGCGTCCGCAGCCGAGGGCGTCCGCGCGTTCCTTCCAACGATCCGCTGCCACCTGCTTGTTGACCCACCACCACAGCGCGACTTGGTGAGCGTCCGCGACCAGGGCGTCACCGGCCGGGCCGAGGTGGTGGTCCATGGCGCGGTGGCGGACCAGGGCGCGGCCGAGGTCCGGGAGGAGGGAGGTCTCCAGCAGGAATCCGCCGTCGTCGCCGCCCATCCATCGCCGGCCGCAGGGGCAGGGGCGCCAGCGGTGGCCGTCGGCGGTCAGCCAGGCGCCGTCTTCCATGCACAGCGGGCAGGCCCGGAGCGGCCCGGCGCCGAGCTCCTCGGGCCAGGGCACCAGTCGGACGACGGCGCCCGGCTCGTCGAGCAGCTGCTCGGCCCGCAGGCCGGGCAGCGCGCGTTGCAGTTGCTCGGCCGGCCGGTCGAGCAGCTTCGCGAGTCGCTCCAGCGCCTCGGCGCTCATGCGCACTTCGTGCTGCTGGGGCTGGACACCGGCGGCCGGGACGGTGAGGCGGCCGGCGTGCAGGGCCTTGAGGAGCAGGTCGGGCGCGACGGCGTTCGCCGCGCCGGTGCGGACCAGCAGCGAGGCCGTGGTCTCGCCGTGGATCAGCGGCGCGTGGAGTGGGAGGTCGGCCGGCTTGAGCGGCTTCGGCCGGGGCTTGGCGGCCGGCTTCGACGCGGGCTCGGGCTCGGCGTTCACGGCGTCGAACAGCGAGTCGCCCTGAGTAGCCGCGGCGGTGCGTTTCGTCATGGCCGGACGGTAGCGGCCGGGTACGACAAGCGGGGACAAAACCGGCTCATTGGCGGCAACGGTTCAGGGGAACGCGCAGCGGCGGTCGCACCGGCCGAACCGGTTTGGCCCCCGGGCGGGGGCCAAACCGCCGCCGCCCCGTGCAGCGGGACGGATCAGGCCGGTCAGATCTGCCGGTCCGGATCGGAGAAGGTCAGGCCGCCGGCCGCGAGCGGGCGCCGACGGGCCGGGGCGGGTACGGCCACGGTCTCGCCTGGCGGCTGGCGGAAGTCGGCGCCCTGCTCAACCGGCAGCAGCCGGCGCCCGCCGGACTGGGCAGGCAGGGGCTCGTCGGTGGCGGACGCGGAGAAGGCGGGCGACGGGAGGGGGCGGCGGTCGATCATGATCACCAGTCTCCCAGCCTGGACGGGTCCAGGTAGCCAGACCGCCATCACGCCCGCCCGAGCGGTAGCACTGGCCTTACCGCTTTGGCCCCCGGCCGGGGGCCAGGAGGGCCCCGAGCCGGGCAACGAGTCGGCCCCCGCAAAGGAGCGGGGGCCGTCGGCGATCAGGCTGCGACACCTCATGGTTATGCGTAGCGATAACTTTTGGGGGGTTACAACCCCCACTCGGCGCCGATCAGCCGGCTTCCGCCAGGCCGCCGCGGTGACCGCGCGGGGGCCGCCGCCGGTAGTTCGGCAATACCACCTCGGGCACCTCGGCCGGAACCTCGCCGAGCGCCTCGATCCACTCCTCGCGCGTCCCCTTGAACGCGATCCGCGGGTTGATCCGATGCAGCCCGTTGGAGACCCGCCACAGGAGCCCGAGCTCCGCCAGCCGCGACAGCGCCGGCGAGATGTTGCTCTTACTGGTGCCGAGCCGCTCGGCGATCTCGTCCAGCGTCAGCATGACCCAGCCACCATCGGCCATCTCGCCGAGCACGGTGTGCCACACGTCGTACTGCAACGTCGTGAGCCGGAACAGAGGCAACGCACGGGAGAGCTCCTGTGCTGTGAAGACGGAGCCCTCCGCCGTCAGGAAGGTCTCGGCGTCCCGCTCCTGGTCCCGGTCAAGGTCGTGGTCGTGGTCACTCACAGCGACTCCAACTTAGGTCGGCGGGTACGACGGGGCGGGCGGACATTGCCCTCGGGCAACCGGATCTCCGGAATGCTGTCCGGCATGAGCGCCAAGGCGCGCTGCTGGTCGTAGCTGGTGCCCCAGAAAGCAATCCGGGGGTTGATCCGGTACCGGCCGCGCCGCTCCAGCCACATGAACCCCATGTCGAGGAACTTCGTCAGAGCCTCGCCGGCTTCCTTGCGGCCGATTCCCAGACGCTCGCCGAGTTTGGTGACGGTGATCGGGACGATCCCGCCCTTGAGCTGCTCGCCGAGCATGGTGTGCCACACGTCGTACTCGGTCGCGGTGATCCCGAGGAACGGCAGCTTGGCGGACAGCTCCTTTGACGCCATATAGAAGGTGTGCCCGAGGAACTCGAAGTCTTCCCGGCGCCCGGACGCCGGTTCGGGCACCGGGGGCGGATTCACCGTCACGGACTCGCCCGGATGCAACCGGATGGCGACGACGTTCTGTTGACCCGCGATCTCGGCGGGCGGCGGCTGGGCGGGCTTGCTGCCCGGCCGGGTCGAGGGTAGGCGGACCACTTTGCCGCCCGTCGGAGAACTGATCACCGCCAAAGGTTATCCCAGGAGATAACTTTTGTGGGGTTAGGACCCGCACTCGGCGCGCCGGACAGTCGAGTGTGGGGTCTTAACCCTCGTTACCCACCAGTAACGGGGGTTATAACCCCACACTCGCTCAGCATTTCCGCAGGTCAGAGCCTCGCGCCTCTAACAATCTAGAGCGACCGCCTGCGGCGAGCCGACCCATCGGGCTCCGCCCGATCCGGCAGCCGGCCGGGCCGGGCCGCTGCGCCGGTGCCGCGCCGGTCGCCAGCAGCCTCCGGCGGGCTGGCCGCCGTGCCGCTCCCGCCGCCCGGGTGGGCGGCGTTCAGGGCCCGCGCCGCCGGTGCCGACTGGCCTTACGGCGCCGATCGCGAAAGTCCGGCTGCCGCCGGACCCGGGCCCCAGGGGGCCCTTTCCGCGCTCATCCATTCCCGGAGGCCGGCCACCGTCGAGCATCCTGCTGCGGGGGTTCGCCCGCTTGCGCATGCAGCCCAGCCGAACCCGGGCTCGGTGGTCGCCGTCCCGATCGTGCACATGGTTCTGATCAGGTGGGCTCGCGACAGCAGCCAGCACGCGGAGGCCGGCAGGAGCAGCAGGCGTGCAGGTGGAGCGGCAGGCGGGCCAGGCATGCACCGTCAGCAACGTTCCGATCGGATGGCAACTGCCCAGGCCGGGCCGTCCACGGCCCGGCCGGTGCGCTGGTGGCCGCGAAGCGGTCCGCCGGCGCAGGGCAGGCGCAGCGCGGTTGCTGGTCCAGCTGAGCACAGCTGGCCACGGGTGCGGGGGCGGAGCACGCCGCGCCCAGCCAGGCACGCGGCGGCGGACCGGGGCGGCGAGGCGTTGCAGCCCGTGTCCGGTCGGTGGATGGCGGGTTCGCCAGGGACCGGACAGACGTGCGCCCCGCACCCGTCGTGCCGTGGGTGCGGGGCGCACGCAGAGCTGTGCGTCGGGGTCAGCGCTCGCCGACCAGTTCGGCGTTCTCGCGCAAGCGCGTCTTCTGCTCCTCGATCGCCTGCGCCACCTCGCCGGCGAGCGGCGTCTCGGTCCGGTACTCGTTGGTCCGGTACTCGTCGAGGGGATCGACGCTCCAGCCGCTGGTGTCGATGCCGGCCCCGGTCCCGAGGTCGGTGAGGAGGACATAGTTCTCCTCACCGGCGGTGCGTCGGTGGTCGTCGAGCAGCTGGGCGATCTTCTCCGCGACGGTGTCCCAGGCGCGGGCGGCGGTCAGGGTGGCGGTGTGGGCGTCGGTGAGCTTGAGTCCCTGGGCCTTCCACTGGACGTCGGAGGTCTCCCAGAAGTGGGCGAACACCGAGTCCATCGCCTCCCGGGCCCGGAGGTAGTCCTTCCAGACCGGAGCAGCCTGGGCGAGCACGGCCGGGGCCTGGTGCTTGAGGCGGGCGGTCGCCCAGGCCGAGCGCAGCGCGTCGTACTCGTAGTTGAGGAGGCACCGGTCCTCGTGGGAGAGCTCGGCGTCGCGGTAGCTCGCCTGCGGGCGCTCGGGCTCCGTCTCGGTGCCGGTAAACAGCCGGAACTGCAACTTCGTCTGCCGGCTGAACGCCCCCTCGACGACCTCCAGCGCGATGAAGTTCGGGTGGTGGTGGCGGGCGAGGTGGTCGCTGGCGGTGCTGGTCAGCGGGGCGGATTCGACGGACATGGGTTTCTCCCTGGTGGTGTGCGGCGGTGGGGCCGGGGCGGGCTGCCCCGGCCGGGTTGGTGAAGGTCAGTTGGTCTCGGCGGCTGTGAGCATCTGTCGGGCGGCGGCCAGGATCTCGGCGTGGTCGAACGCGAGGTGCTCGGGCAGGTCGGTGAGCGGCACCCAGTGCACGGCGGCGGCGTCGTCCCCGGCCTGGGCCTCCGTGCCCGCCGGTACCTCGACCAGGTAGGCGGCGCTTACGTACCGGCCGCGGGTGTCCCGGTCGGGTGCGTCGAACAGCCCGATCAGGGTCAGGTCCGCCTCGGCGACGCGGATTCCCGTCTCCTCGCGCAGCTCGCGCGCGCCGGCCTTCTGGGCCCGCTCCTTGCGGTCCACGTGCCCGCCCGGCACCGCCAGTTCGCCCTTGTGCGGCGGCCACCCGCGCTCGATCAGCAGCACCTCGCCGCCGCGGACACACACCACGTCGGCGGTGTAGCGGATGCTCTCGATCGGCTCGTCCTCGGCGGCCAGGGCCTCGACGTGCGCGAGGAGCGGGCCGATCAGGTCGCGGCGGATGCGGTACTCGCCCGAGCTGCCGGGCCAGGCGAGCAGCACCGGGAGGGCGTCGGTCGGGTCCTCGCGGTGGGGGTTGAGGCCGTCCAGGAGCGCGCGGACGTCATCGCTGTGCAGCACCGCGCCGCCGTGGGCGGTCCAGATGTGATCGGTGTCCTCCGGGTGGTCGGTGTCGCGGAGCGCGTCGAACTCGTCCACGAAGGCGCGCACCCGGCTCTCCTGGGCCTTGGTGGCGTTGCCGTTGAGCACGGCGTACAGGTCGGCGACGGTGAGCTCCATCGGGCTGTCCGGGCCGTTGGTCCGGCCGCAGACGGTCGCGCGGGGGTCGGCTCCGAGGAAGCGGTGCACCCGGGCGGCCGGGTCGTCGAGCATCGGAGCCGAGGCAACGGCCGGGAACCGGTTCTCTCCGGTGAAGTCCATGTGTGTCCCTTTCGGGTGTGCGGGGCGGGGCCCGGCGGCGGTGTGCGGCGGGCCTGGTTGTGCGTCAGCGGTGCCCGGTCTTCCAGCAGGCGGGGCAGAGGTCCCGGCCGCCGGGGCGGGTCCGCCAGCCGCCGGGACGGCGGAAGCGGCGGACCACGGAGGCCCGGGAGGTCTCGAAGGGGGTGTGCGTCTCGGCTCCGCAGTCGGGGCCGTCGCAGCGGATGAGCGCGATCAGGACGGCGGTCACGCGGCGGTGCGGTGCGGCGCCCAGGAGCGGAACAGGGCGGGGGCACTGCGGCGGGTGATCAGGTAGCCGGTGCCGGGCATGTCCGCGGGGATGGTGGCGTTCGCGGGGCCGAGGGCACGGCCGGTTTCGGCTCCGCGCAGCGCGATGAGCGCGCCGGCGCTGAGCGCCTTGTGCAGCCGGTAACCGAGGTCGCCGAGGAGGTGCCGGCGGTAGGTGATGCGCAGGGCGACGCCGCCGCGGCGGCCGTGGGTGGCGAGCTCCTCAACGTGGTGCAGGCTGGCGGCGTCGAGGCGGACCAGGTCCCACAGGGTGAGGGAGAGGGTCACCAGCGGTTCGGCCGGGGTGGGCTGGTAGGGCCGGGGCCAGTTCGACAGGGCTGCGGCCCGGAGGCTGGCGATCCTGGCGGCTTCGGCGAGGAGGTCGCGGGTCTCGTCGGGGTCGCAGACGTGGCGGTCGAAGGTGGGGCCGAGGTGGTGGTCGAGGTCCTGGTCGAGGCCGGCGACCCAGCAGCGGACGAGCGGCGAGGCAGACTCGGCCGCCCACAGGTGGCTGAGGATCACGGAGGCGCCGGCGCCTTCGGCGCCGATGATGCCGAGCGGGACGGCGCCGTGCTCGGTCCACAGCGGCACCGCGGCCGGGGTGCCGTCGGCACTTCGGCCGATGGCGACCGTGCCGGCGGCGGGGTCGAGGAGCTGCTCGGCGGTCGGCCGGGGCTGCGGGGTGCGCAGCGCGTCGAGCTGCTCGTCGGTCTGGGTGAGGGTCGGGTCCATGGGCGGGTGCTCCGTTCGTGGGGGCTGGTCAGGCGAGGGCGGCGGCGGTGATGGCCGCGGCGATGAGCGCGAGCAGGGCGAATCCGGCGACCAGGAAGAGCCGGAGCGCTTCGTCCTTGGGGCGGTCCTGGGAGTGGATGAGGAAGCGGAGGAAGTCGGGGAGGTCGGACACGGCGGGGGCCTTCCTGGTGGTGGCGGGTGTTTCCTGCGGGAAACGGCGCAGGGGGCGGGCCGCTGGCGGGCGGGCCCGGCGAAGGCCCGGAAACACCATAGTGGAAGTTATATAACTTGCGCTAGTGGGTGAGGTTGCCGGGCTTTCCGGCAGGTCCGTCGGCCCCGCACAGCTCGGCGAAACGACTGCGGAGCGTGACAATCAGCGGGCCGCCGACGGCACCGACGAAGCGGGCGCGGCGGCCGGCGGACGGGGCGCCGCCCGCCGCGGCGGCCGTGACGGCGAGCTCCTCGATACAGGCCCTCGGCCCGGGCGTATCCGGAATCCGGGGAGGGGGGTTGGCGCCGGGCCGCTACCCCCGCAACTTCGCAGGTCAAAGGGGGCGAAAGGGTGGCCGCAACCAGGGCGCTACGCCCAGGAGGCCCCCCGCTACCGCCGGGCGGCGGTAGCGGGGGGTGTAGCGCCCTCGGTAGCGGGCTCTCAGGGGGCGAGAACGGCGAGGGCGTCGGCGATCTGATCACGCCGGTACGCCTTGCGGGTGCTGCGCGAGCCGTCCGCCTTGATATACGGAACGTCACGGGTGGTCCCGGCTCCGGCGGCCCGCAGGAGGGCGCCGAGGGCGTCCGCCGTGAGGCCGGCCCATGCCTCGGGATCGGCCTCGGCGAGGGCCTGGGCGAGGGCGGGAAGCTGGGCGGCGGTCTCCCCTTCGGCGTCCATCCACCGCAGGCAGGACACCAGCGCGGCCCGCTCGCGCGGGTCGGCGTCCTCGGCCGGAATCGGCGCCATCGGGTCCTCGGCCTCCGCCACGGCGCGGAGCTTGTCCCAGCCGGGGCGGGCGGGCCACTTCTCGGGGTTCTCGCCGTAGACGGCGACGGGGACGCTCACGCGGGCCATGGCGGCGACGGTGGCGGCGTCCACCTCCACCAGCCCGGCGGCGCGCCGCTCGGCGCTGCGCCGTCCGGCCTCGTCGTCCTCGATGTGGTGGAACTTGTAGATCATCGGCTCGCCGTCGCCGATGCCCTCGATGTACGCCTGCGCGCACTGGAGCAGGTCCGGGCCGGTCTTGGGGTTGAGCCGGTGCGGGAGCCATCCGTCCGCGATGGCGCCGCCGCCAAGCGCAGCGGTCGTGTCCTTGCCCTGGCACGGCCCCAGGATCTTGAGCGCCGGCTGTTCGGCGATGGCCGCGCCCAGGTATTCGCTGGTCGCACCCTGCGCAGCAAAGACCACATACACGGCTTCCTTGATGCCGATCAGCTGGAGAAGGCGGACCAACTCCTTTGAGATGGGCGAAAGTTGGGGGAACTCGTCCACGAACGCGACGATGGCCGGGTACTCCGCACTGACCTGCCACACGTCGCCCATGCCCAGCGCCCGGCGGATCAGGCCGCGCGCCTTGGCCGCGAGGTACAGCCACAGGAGGGCGGCCTCCACGGTGGCCGGGTCGGTGGAGTGCAGCGCGATGGCCTCGCGCTGCTTGCCGGCCCCGTTCGAGGAGCCGTCCAGGAAGATCGTCACGGCGTCGAAACAGGCCGTCGTCACGTCCACCATGGCGCGCATGATCGTGGACTTGCCGCCCCGGCTGCGCGCGATGATCTCGCCCATCACGCCGTAAATGGCCAGCTCAAGGGCGCCGCCCTCCATCGCCGCGCCCAGGTGGTGAAGGTCGGTGATGGACAGCGAGAGCGGGGCGCGCGGCGGCGCGGGCGGCATGCTGGCGAACGGGTCGGACTGGAGAATCGACACGCGGGCGGAAGCCCGGCGCTTCTTCATCGGACGGACGATCACAGCGCCCTGGGCTACGTCGAACTTCGTCTCCAGGTTGTCCGCGGCCTTGACCACGGCCTCGGGAGTCCCGTTGGAGACGCGCACAGTGGCGGCCCAGCCGTACGGGCGGCGCTCCACTTCGGACACGTCGGCGACGGGGACGCCCTCGGCGAGCAGCGCGGCATGGATGCACCGCTGGGCGTCGGCCTCACTGGCGGCGTAGACGATCGGGAACGGCTCACCCGGGCCGGCGGGCTCGCCCTGCGCGACCGGTTGGCCAGGCGCGACCTGCGGCGATGCCGCCGGGACGACGGGCGGGAGGTCGAGCTCCGGGATCATCAGCTCGGCCGGGACGGGGCGCTCCTCCAGCGCCGGCGCCGGGTGCGCGCCTCGCACCCAGCACCGGACGGCGGCGGCGAGCAGGCCGACGGCGGCCCATCCGAGGCCCTGGGCGCCCGCCTGCACGGAGAGGACGACCGAGCCGGCGCCCCCGGCAACCAGCACCCCGACGCGCCACGTGGCGACCCGCACGCGGCGCCGGGCGATCGTGCCCATGGTCGGCTGGATCGGGGAGAACTCGGCGGACTCAAGGGCGCGGTGGGTCGCCTCGTGGGTGGCCCGCTTGGCACGCACCTGGGAGAAGTGGGCACGCTGGCCCAGCGTCAGGCCCTCGGTAGAGCCGCGCCGCTCAATGCGGACCATGTGGCGGGTGGTCGCCTCCAATGCGTTCCGGGCGGTGGTGCGCGCCTCCCTGTACCGCGTGAGCTGGGCGTTCACGAGAATGCGCCGGATCTCCTCCTCGCTGATGCCGTGCGCTCCCGCCCAGTGGGCGAGGCCCTGGCGGGTGTAACGGGCGCCCAGGCGCAGCCGGGCGGCGTGCCGGGCGACTGCGCCGCGCTGCGCCGGGTCGTCGGCGGCGCCGGCGGTGATGTCGGCGGGGGTCGTGGTGTCGGTCGCCACAGTGTCCTCCTCGGTGTTGTCGCTGGTCAGGGCCGGTCATGCTGGGGCCGTTCGGCCTCGGAGGCCCAACTCCGGTGACCTTCCGCCAGCAGAGGCGGTGATCACACCGGAGATGGACGACCGGGGCCGGACGGATCAGCCGATCAGGACGGAACCGACCCAGTTCGCCAGCGGGGTGAGGGTGTGGTCGCTGAGGAACCCGCCGACGGTGGCCAGGCCCCAGGTGGTTCCGGCGATGACGCCGATGGCGACGAACGCGCGAACCTCCCAGGTCGCGCCGAACCAGGCGATCAGGAGCATGAGGCCGATCAGGATGATCGCGATCCATGCGCCCTGCGGGCTGAGGTGCCCGGCGCTGTGGATCTTGGCGGTCCCGGACAGGCCGGTGGCGGCGTCGCTGGCGTAGGAGCCGAGCCAGTTGCCGGACCCGGTGGTGTAGCTGGTCAGCCAGCCCAACAGGCCGCCGGCGGAGCCGGAGGCGAGGAGACCGGCGGCCAGCGCGTACCAGAGCGGGAAGACGCGGTGGTGCCGGGTGGCACCCCAGACCTTCCGCACACCGGCGTGGAAGTGGTACTTGCCGCCGCCGAAACCGAGGAGCGGGGCGCCCTCCTCACGCAGGCCGACCCAGGCCAGCGACGCCACCAGGAGGGCGAGACCGGCGCCGGACCCGGCGATGGTGACGGTGTGGGAGGGCTCGAAGATGGGGGCGGACATGGTTACTTACCTCCAGCAATCAGGGCGGTGACCTGCGCGAACGTGGGTCCGTAGGTGAGAGTTCCGGTGACGACGGCGGCGAGGCCGACCGCGGCGGCGAGCCGGACGGCCCGGCGCAGGCGACCGCCGGCCACGGCAGCGCCCAGGACCAGGGCGGCCATGAACGACAGGCCCAGGCCGGGGCCGCTGTCGGCGATGTGGACGGCGGCGAGGTGCGCGCCCTCCTCGGTGGTGCACTTCGCCAGCACGTGACGCCATCCGACGCTCGCGCCGGAGAACGAAGCGAGGCCGGCGACGGTGGCGACGTACCCGGGCCGGATCGCCCGGCGGGCACGGCGGACGCGCTCCCAGTCGATGAGCGGCCGACGGTCCTTGATCTCCGGGGCGGCGTACGGGTCGTACATCGGGTACGGCGGCGCCGGGGTGTCCCACGGCGCGGCGTACGGGTCGGCGGCCGGGGCGCGCAGGCCGACCGGGGCCATCCAGTAACCCGGGCCATCAGGGCTGACCTGCGCGTTTCCCGCGTTCGGCGGGTAGGGCTGCGGCGACGTCGGGGCGGTCTGCGGGGCCATCAGCGCTCACCCTCCCCACGGCGCAGACGCCGCAGAGCCAGTGCCGCACCGCAGGCCGAAGCCGGGTATCCGAGACTGATCAGCCAGCCAAGCAGGGGAGACATGTGCATGTGCTTCCCAATCAGGTAGTGGGCCCGGCCAGAGGCCGGGCCCGAGGTCGGTCAGGAGGAGCGCCACCAGGCGCGGGGAGCGGGGGTGGTGCCGTAGACGGCGCGGTCACGGGCCTGCTCGCGGCGGGTGAACGCCTGCTCGCCGTCTCGGCTGGCCCGGCGGTTGGCCTTGGCTCGGCGCTGCTGGCCGGACTGGACGGGCTTGGGGCTGCGGTCGAACAGGCTCACCGCGCACCGCCGCTCTTGCCGGTCTGCACGGTCAGCCGGCGGTCAGCCGCAGCGGCGGCCTGGGTGCGGTCCTTGGAGGTGATCGGCGGGACAGGGGGGGTAGCGTGGGCCATGACTGGCACCCCTTCCAGGGAGGTTTCTGCTGGTCACGGCCCCGCCCGGGATCTGTGAGAGGTGATGGGGCGGGGCCTTTGGCTTGTCGTGCAAACCGCGCTGTTCGCGCGCGGGAACGACGGCGGCCGGCCACCCCCGAGTGATTCGAGGGGGTGACCGGCCGCCGCGTGGGAGGTAGCGGGCCGACCGTTACGGCCGACCCGCCTGGGCAGGCGGAGCGGCATCACCGTCCGGGTTGAGCTGGAGCTCCTCGGCGGTGAACGACCTGATGGGGTGCTCGGCGATGGCAGCACGGAGGCGCTTCTCGGAGGTCCCGTGGTCCAGCGCGAACTTGACCTTCGTTCCAGCCCGACCCGTCCGCTCGGCGATGTACCAGCTCAGGGCCAGGGCCCGCCGGTCAGCCTTCGCAGCCTCGGCACGCTCCCGGTTGGCCGCCTCGCGGCCTGCCGTCAGCGCGTCGAACGCGGCCTGACTGCCCGTTCCAGCCTGAATCTCACTGGCCTCGGGCGATTCCTGTTCGACGACCTCGGGCTCGTCCGCCTCGCCGTCGGGGTTGCCGGTCTCGGTGGTGCTGGTCTGCGGGACCTGGGCGGTCACGACCTGCCGGGCCGCCTGGGCAGGAACGAACGCGGCGGACGCCGGCGCGCTCCCCTGCTCCGTTTCGATCGGCGCGGCGTCGCTCTCCTCGGCCTCGGGCTGCTCGCCCTCGACGTCGTCCTGCGCATCCTGCTGGGCCGGGTCGGGCTCGTCGCCGTCCTGGTCGAGCTGGTCGTCCTGCCCGTCCGGGTTGGGCTCGTCGCCCTCGGCGTCGGCCGGGTCGAGCTGGTCGTCCTGCCCGTCCTGTCCGGCCTGGTCGCCGTCGGCGTTCTGCCCGACCGGTTCCTCGTACGGCACGTTGAAACCGTCCGCGGTGTACCCCGGCAGGCTCTTGGCGGGCTGCTCCGGTGCCGCCGGCAGGGCAGCGTATTCCGGGGCAACCAGAGCGAGGGCGTCGGCGGCGTGCTGCTCAAGGGTCGCGGCCGGCGGCGCCTGGTCGGCGCGCTCGACGGTGACCGTCTCGGCCGGTCCGGCGAGCTCCTCCGCTTCCTCCTCGGCGGGCCGCTGCCCGGCCGGGGCGTCCGGGATGTTCGCGGTACCGCAGTCCAGCGCGGCGAACGTGGCGATCCGGGCCTTCGCTCCGGCGAGGAGGTCCGGCTCGTGCTTGATGACGCGCTCGACGTGGCCCCGGGCGACGGCCCGCGGCACAACGCTGAGCACGCGGCCGGCAGGAACGCCCGCCCAGCGGTGCGAGCGGCGAACCCACCGGTCGGCACGGATCGTGCGCGCCGCCGCGGCGTCGGCCTCGGCGAGCTGGTCCGTGCCGAGGATCAGCGCGACGACGGCGGCGACCAGGCGCTCCAGGATCTCGACCGAGACGATCGTCGCGAGCGGGATCGCCAGGTGGTAGGCGACGCCGACCCAGTCGCCGGCCTCGTAGGACGGAGCAGCGTTGAGAGTCAGCGCGCCGGCCGCCGCACCCCACGACGCGAGACGGACGACGAACCCGGAGGAGCGGCGGCGCAGCCCGCAGAACACGCGCCACGCCACCAGCAGGAGGAGGACGCCCTCGGCGCCCGCCCACGGGGTCCACGCTGCCCAGCCGGACAGGCCGTGCCGCGTGGCGGACGTGGTGATGGTGTCGATCGAGCCGACCGCGCCAGCGATGGCGAAGGCGACAGCGACCGTCGAGACGATGACCACCAGCGAGCCGAGGAGACCCGGGTTCTGGTCGAGCCACGCCCGCCGGTTCGCCTCGATCTGCGCCGGCGTGGTCGGGTTCTCGTGCGGGAGGCCCCGCCTTCTGACGGCGCCAAGGTTCAGTGCGAAAGTCACGGGCGTTGCTCCTGGTCAAGGGACGCCGGGGAGCGTCCAAGTGTTCGATCAAGCCCGGTGATCATCTCGCGCTGTCCGCGCAGGTGATCACCGGCCAGGGGAATGGAGTGGGTCCGCGAGCGGCGGGGCGACCCCGGAACTACCGGGGCCGCCCCGATCGCGAGGGACCGGTCGCCGATCACCCGCTCTTGCCGGCGGGCTGCGGGGGCGGCGCGGGCTGCGGGGGCTGGCCGGACAGGAGCGCGGCGTTGCTCGCGCTCGAACCGCCGAGCGGGCCCGACATGTGCTGCTGCACCTCGCGGACCAGCGCGTCAGCGGCGGCCGTCTGCGCGCTCACTGCCCGACCCCGAGCATCTCGCCGAGGGCCGCGATCCGGACGACGAGCGCCGGCTCGCAGGCGGCGAGGTCACGCTCGACCGCGGCCGGGTCGCGCCGGTAGTTCTCGGCGTACGCCTCCGTCTCGGCCTGGTCGATCTCGGCGCCGAGGATCACGTCGAGGCAGTCGCCCTCCTCGGTCCCCTCCGGCGCCGGGCACCTGCACTCGCCCTCGTAGTGGCGGCCGGTCGCGGCCCAGGTACGGGGGGCGTTGATCTCGCCGTCGAGGATCGCCCGCATGAACGTCTCCACCTGCTCCGGGTCGGCCTCGGCCTCGGGGGCGGCGTAGACGCTGAGCTCGTCCGGCAGGGGGACGGGGTTCTCGCGCTCGTGCTGCTCCAGCTCGTCAGGCGTCAGGATCGGGCCCGGGTACGCCGGGTCCTCGTTCTCGACCGTCCCGCGGGGAAGCGACTTCGCGTCGATCCACTCGCCACTGAGGAGGCGGTACGCGGCCATCACGCCACCTCCGGCGCGAGCGTGCCGTTCGAACGGCGGAAGCGGTAAACCGGCCCACCCCGGAAGGGGCTGTGCCGCTGGACGCCACGCAGCTCGGCGGCCGACCACGTCGGGTCGTCCGGCTCGCCGTCCGTGCGGTCGAGCTCGATGAACTCCGCGGCGCGGGCGGCGGCCCGGCCGAGGCGCTCCTCGACCTTGCCGGCACGGCGCTGGCGGGTGGTCTTGGCGCGCTCGGCGCGCTCGATCTGCTCGGCCTCGATCCGGCCGGCCTCCGCGAGCAGCCGGTAGCGGGCCGCCTCCGAGCGGACGATCACCTCGGCCTGCACGACGGCGAGCTCAAGCTCGGCGTCGATCTCGTCGTCCTGCTCGGGGTTGGTGGC
The DNA here is from genome assembly GCF_042737525.1 of Kitasatospora sp. NPDC059973. Taxonomy (NCBI): domain Bacteria; kingdom Bacillati; phylum Actinomycetota; class Actinomycetes; order Kitasatosporales; family Streptomycetaceae; genus Kitasatospora; species Kitasatospora sp. NPDC059973. The sequence goes on from NZ_JBHWUI010000026.1 coordinate 57,125, forward strand.
GAGAATCGCGCTCGCCGCCCGGCCGAGGTAAGTCTCGCGGGCCTCGCCGCTGCGCTGCTCCCAGAGCTCGGCGTCCACGCCGGTCATGCCCGCGAGGTCGGCGGCGAGCTCCTGATCGAGGTCCCCGCCGGCGAGCCACAGCTCGGCGTCGGTGCGGGTCACCCGGGCGATTCGGGCGGCGAAGGCACGCCCGGTGGTGGTCGAGTTCGAGCCGTTCCTCGCGGTGATTTCGTCCCGCGTCGCGGCATGCGCCAGACTACGCATAGCGGTATCTCCCTGGTCAGATCAGGTGACGGTGCCGCTTCGAGGTCCCCCTCGGCTTTCCACGGCCTACGAGGGGGGCCTCACCCTTTTTCAGGACCTCTGCGGCTTTCCACGGCCTACGCAAAGGCGCCCTGATCTGGGACACAGCGGCATTGCAGCGTCTTCACTCCCCGTTGCCTTGCGGTCCCGGTCGGTGGCGACGTGATGAGAATGACAGTCGAACTGAGGGGTTGTCAATAACCGCACTGTTGCGGCTATCCTGGTGCCACACCACCAATCTGAGAGGGCATCATGAGCGAGTCCAGCATCCCGAAGTGGCAGGCCCTTGCCGACGACCTGCGGGGGAAGATCGCCGATGGCACCTACCCGCCGGGCAGCACTCTGCCGCGTCAGATCGACCTCGCCGTCGAACTCGGCTGGTCAGACTTCACCGTGAGGCGCGCGTACGGCGCCCTTCAGGCCGAGGGCCTGATCACGTCCGTCCGCAACCGCGGAACCGTCGTCAACCAGATGCCCCACATGTCCGGCCGCGACCGGGCCCGGGCCGTGCGCGCGACGGGCAAGATTTACACCCCGGGGGAGTACGCCGAGATCATCTCGGCCGAGCTCGTCACGGCCCCCGCAGAGGTGGCCGAGGTGCTGGGCATCGAGCCGGGCTCGTTGGCCATCAAGCGAGTCCGCGTCACCTTCGGGCCGGACAACGCGCGGCGGAGCGCCTCGACGTCTTGGTACGACGGAACCCACGCCGAGGCCGCGCCACTGCTGCTGGAAGCGGCGCGGATCGAGGCTGGGTCGTGGCGCTACCTTGAGCAGCAGATCGGAGTGAGCGCCACGAAGGGCCGCGACTCGATCGAGGCCCGACTCGCGACCGCCGAGGACGCCGAAATGCTCGGCATCGAACTGCCCGCCGCGGTCAAGCGATCCACGAGCGTGCTCCGCACCTCGGAGGGCGTTGTCGTGGAATACGGCGTGAGCATCGCCGGCGAAGGCCGTACGTCGATCTACGACTACGAACTGCCCGCCGCCGAGTAGTCGCCAGATACAGCCGGCCGCGACCCTGCGCGGCCGGCTCGACCGTGAGGGGTCGGCGTGGCGCAAGGATTCCGCGGCGCCCTGTCTGGCAGTATGAGCCTGGCTCATTCGACGTGAGGAGAGGTCACATGACGACCGAGGAGTTGTTCCGCGCCACGGTGGCTGCTCTGCTGCGCGCCACTGGGGAGACTCAGGCCAGGCTGGCCGAAGCACTGTTGGTGACGCAGGGCGCGGTGAGCCTCAAGCAGAACGGCAAGAGCTCGTGGTCGCTGGATGACGTGGACGTGGTGTCGCGGCACTTCGGCATCGCAGTACCCGACCTGATGATCGGCCCCACTCACGCTCTCCAGAAGCTCCCCCGGGTCAGGATGGCGGCCTGTGTCGGCGGCCGTCAGGAGGTCATCCCGGTCTAGTCCTCACTCTGACCCCTGAAATAGCGAAAGCCCCGCCGGTTGAAGTCCGAGAGTTCGCACCTCGCGGAACCGGTTAGGGGCTGACGCTGACCCTGCTCTAGGTCTCTGTCGAGTGTACCCAGCAGTGCCGGGTATACCGCATCGGGAGGCCGGAAAGGCCGATTCGTGCCCCCTCAGCACCGGGACGTTAACCCGGATGACTGCCCCCCATGCCGCAGGGTTTTCGCGGCGCTTGAAGATCACCAGAAGGCAGCCCCGTCGGAGTGGCTGACCACCGAGGAGATCGGCCGCGCGGCCGGCCTCAAGACCAGGGCGACTCAGGTCCACCTCGCCCACCTGTGGGCGCGCCACCGGATCGACGCTGACCGCCGGACCCCGCTGCCGGGGTCCACCATGGCCGAGCCCGTTCTCCCCGGGGCGCTCGACTGGGCGTCCGCAGTGGTTGCCCCCGACCCGACCTGCACCCGGTGCCTGCTCGCGCTGGCCCGCCTCGGCTGGGAGGGGCAGATCCACATGGAGGACCTCGCCCGCGAGGCCGGGGTCAGCCTGCGCAGCGTCGAGCGGCACCGCCCGCACCTGATCCGCGCGGACCTGGTCCAGTTCCGCCCGGTGTCGTTCACCGACTCGGCTACCGGCCGCATCACCCGCGAGGCCGACCGGTACACCCTGCTGTCGCAGTTCACCGCGACGCCGCTCCCGGAGTCGGAGCGTGACGCGGCGATGGTGACGGCGGCGGCGGTGGTACGACAGGTGCACTGGTTCACCGGGGGCCCCGAGGAGCGGAGGCTCGCCGAGCGTTCGGTCTGGTGGTTCCTGTGCAACGGCTGGCCAGCGCCGGCCCTTCTGCGGGCCCTCGACGCGACGAAGGACCGCAGGGCGTTCAACCCGGGCGGCTATCTGGACGCGCTCCTCCGGAAACTGCCGCTGCACTACGTGTTGCCTGCTCGGGAGGTTTACACCGGGCAGGGCTCGCCGCGAATGGCGGAGTGCCCCATCTGCCACAACGCGTTCCGGACCTCGATCCCGGGCCGGCCGTTGTGCGGCACGGGCTTCTGCCTCGACGTCGCCGATATCGCAGCGCAGTCGATCCCCCCGCAGGGCGTGCCGAGGGAGACCATCCCCGTTCGCGCCGTCAAGTCGGCCTGAGAGGAGTTGATCCACCGTGACGAACAAGATCGGTGAAGCGCTGCGCGCGCGGTTCACTGTCCAGACCAAGGACATTGCCAAAACCCCTCAAGGCCGTTTCAACGCCCTGGTGCGCGCGGAGACGCCGAAGAAGGGCGAGAGCCCGAACACGGCCCGGCTCGCCGAGCGGCTGGGAGTCTCCCGGCGGCAGGTGCAGCGCTACCTCCGCGGTGAGGCCAAGATCGGCAACGCTAAGGCCGAGACGCTCAAGCAGCTTGAGGCCGAGGCCCGCCGACAGCATCAGCCGCGCGTGTTCGCGCAGGCCCAGAAGCGGGCCCAGCAGGGCGGGTTGGTGGTGGAGACCCGGGCGAAGTTCGGGTTCTCCAGCGAGGCCGGCAGCACCGACGACCCGCGAATGCGCCGGCTGACCGAGGGCCTGCCCTCCGGCATGATCCCCGACATTTTCGAGGCGCTGCGCGCGGGTGACGAGGAGCGGCTCCGCGAGCTGGTGGCCGAGGGCCTGGCCGAGGAGTATTTCCGCCTCCCCGGTGGTGGCGCTGACGGGCTCGACGTCGAGCTGACAGACATTGACTACATCGAGTTTTGGACACCGTGATGACGACTGAGCAGACCTCTTACACCGCCCCCCTTGTCGTGCTCGACGTCGCCGCCGGCGAGCTGGTGGCGTACCGGCCGGACGTGCAGCTCGTCGAGCTGCCGGGCGAGGTCGTCGATCTGGCGACGGCTGCCGAGTGGGCTCTCGCCTACGGGCTCGGGGCGCCGGGGCTGGGGCAGTTCGGCGAGGACTTCGGGCCGCTGCTGGTGCTGACGGAGGCCGCGACCGAGCGTCTCGGGTTGCCGGTCCGTCTTGAGGACCGGCGGAACCTGCGCCTGCCCGAGGATCACCCGGCGCGTAAGGCGCTGACCGAGGCCGGGTGGGATCTCAGCCGTGCCGGCATGGGGCCGTGGACGCTTCTGTTCAAGGGCCGCACCGAGTGCCGGTTCGCGTTCCTGCCGTGGGGGGCGTTCGACACCGATCTGAATCGGTGGGAGGGGATCGGCGACAGCGGCGACCCGGCGGCGCTGGCGTACACGCTGGGCCTGTTCGCCGAGCGGGTGATCCCGCCGACCGGCTCGACCGCGGCGACGGGGCTGGAGCTGATGACCGCGCTCCGGCCGCCGACCCGGCTCGACTGGAAGGGCGGGCGGATGCAGCGGGTGCCGGTGTCGGGCTCGCTGGTCCGGGCGATCGACCCGGCGCTCCCGGAAGCGATCGACGAGCACCCGATCGCGGCTGGGCGCACCCGGGAGCAGTCGCGCAACCCCAGGCACGTGGTGATGGAGGAGCCGCTCATTTGGTGCCGGGAGCCCACCGAGGAGGAGAGGGCGCTCCCCTTCGCGGTGGGCCTGGACGTCTGCATGGCGTTCGGGGCGGCGTCGAACCGGCTGCCGATCGGGCTGGGCGAGGCGGTGCACACCGACGGGCCGAAGTTCGACAAGAAGATTCCCGGCGCGTGGCTGGCGGACTTCTCCGGGGTGAAGCTCCGGGCGAAGGACTTGATCACGAAGGAGTGGCGGGACCTGCCGGAGGACTTCCCGAGCCCGTTCACGCCGGACGGCCGGCCCCCGACGGGCCCGGCCTGGTACGAGACGCCGACTCTCGCGTACGCGGTCGAGCTGGGGGTCGAGGTGCAGCCGCTTGAGGGGTGGTTGCGGGTCGAGCCGGCCGCCCCCGGCCTGCCGGAGGTCGGCGGGTACTTCGACCTCTGGTATCAGCGCATTCAGGCCGCCTACATGGCCACCCTCGCGGACCTCGGCGTCACCGAGGACATGCCGGAGGCGGAGTTCGTGGCGGCGATGGCCACGATCAACGAGCGTGACCCGGAGGCCGCCGCGCTGCTCAGGGCGATCAAGAAGATCGTCAAGGGCGGTATCGGCAAGATGGCCGAGAAGCCGCAGGGCCGGCAGAAGCGCGAACCGCATACGCCGTGGCCGGCATTGAAGAGGCCGACGTACTCGCCGCACGCCCGGTACACGGTCATCTCGGCGGCTCGCACCGGCGCCCACCGCAAGGCCGTCAAGACCTGGCTCGCCACGGGGGCCGTGCCGCTCGCGGTGCTGTCCGACTGCTGGGTATACGCCTCGCCGTTGCCGTCCGCGCTCGCCGTGGTGCCGCGCAAGGCGGACGGCACCCCGCTGCCCGGCGGGTGGCGGCTCGGCCCGAACCCCGGCTACGTCAAGGAAGAAGGAGTGAAGCCGATGGAGTGGTACCTCGACCTGATGGCCAAGGGCCAGGCGTCGGGCAAGGACCTCAACCCCGCCCGGTTCATCAAGGGCCGTGACGCCATGCTGGACGGTGAGTGATGCCGGAGCGGTACATCGCGACGTTCGAAGAGCCGCCGTCCGAGAAGTTCCACAGCACGCCCGACTTCGCCGCGGACGGCTGGCAGTTCGCCGCGTACTCGGACCTGAATCCGGGCCCGGTCGGGATCGTGGCGGTCGCCGCCACCGAGGAGGCCGGCCGGGAGCAGACCGACGTGATCCTCACGATCGACCCGGCGGCCGGGTGCAGCGTGCGGGCGCGGGTCTGGCACAAGCGGGCACGGTGGGAGGACGACCCGGAGATTCCGGAGGTCGTCGAGGAGTTCACCGACGCTGAGGGCCTCGACCAGCTGCGGATCAGCGCGTACGGGGCGTGGGGGCGGCGCGGCCTGGCCGCCGCACTGCGGGAGGCCGCGGAGATGCTCGAAGCTGCCGACCGCCATCTCCCGCAGGTGGACTGACCGCCCCTCGGTCACACATCCCGGGTGCCGTGCCGATTCGGCACGGCACCCTCCCGCCCTTCAAGAGAGGTGCAACAGATGAACGAGCATGAGTCGCGGTCATGGCGTCTGTGGTTGGAGAACGAGCAGCTGGAGGACTACAACCCGCTGTGCGGGTGCCGGCGGGTGCCCGCAGCCTGGTGCCCCGAGTGCGAGAACTGCGCTGTGTGCGAGTCCTGTCCCCACCAGCCCGCGACGGCCAGCGCCGGTAGCGGCCCCTGCGGGTCGTCCCCCGACCCGGCGTGCAGTGCGCTCCTACTGTCGCTGTCGGCGGCCGGCCCGCAGGGGCACATCGACCGGGCCGGGCTCGCAACCGCGAGCGGCCTGTCCGAGCGCGGTGTCGAGCGGCACCTCCGGCACCTCACCGAGTCGGGCCGGGTGGAGCTGCTGGCGGAGACGGAGGCCGGGACTCACGGCCAGTTCCGCCGCCGGACCCGGTACACCCTGCCGGAGTGACCACTCCCCCGGCAGCCGACGGATCAGCGGATCGGTTCGGCGGGCGGGGTGAGGGTGGCGAGGTGACCGGAGAGGCGTTCGAGTGCGGCGCTCATCTCCCGGACGCTGCGCCGTACGTCGGTGGCGGCCTCGCGGGCGGATTCGCGGGCGCGGTCGGGGTCGGTGCCGTTGACGGTGCGCCAGCGGTGGCCGCGCCTGACGTAGTTGTCCACGTCGGCAGTGATGACGCCGAGTGCGGCGACGGCGCCCCGGAGGGCCTGGGCGGCGGCGGCGGCCTCCGCCGGGTAGCGCCACGCCTCGCCCGGGTCTCGCTCGCATACGCGGGCGAGGTCGGCGAGGTGCTGGGCAGCTGCGGCACACAACACCGGTGCGGGCTGCGGGAGTCGATAGGCCATGCGGGTGATGATCCCATGGTGCGCCGGGCCGCCGACGTAGCCGGCCCGACACAACCCGCATGAGGACCGAAAGGCGAGAAATGATCACCGATGGGGAAGAGTTCGCGCTGCCGGACCCGGCCGCCGCAAGCACGGCCGACCTGTGCGACGTGCTGCGACTGTGCGGCGCCCTCGCGAGCGAGATTCCTGGTGGGCCAGACGGTCAGCCGGTGTGGTGGCAGACGACGGCCAAGCAGTACGCGCGGGCCGGGCAGCTCGGCCATTGGCTGAGCGCCGCATCCCTGCGGCTGGAGGTGGAGTTGGCCCGCGGCCTCGGCCTGCACCCGCCGGCCGGTGGGGAGCCCGGGGGCGACGGCAGGTCGTAGACCGCCAGCCGCGGCAACAGTGACGAAGGGAAGCGAGGGCGGCCTCGGTGCGCGAGCACCCGGGCCGCCCTCCTATATATAAGGAGGGCCGTCCATGGCCACCCGATCACACCTCTCGTCGGCGCCCGAGCAGGCCGCCGACGAGAGCACCCCCGAGGAGAAGTTCGCGCGGCTGACCCGGGCGGTCTACGGAGACCGGCGCGCGGACCCGCCCGCGCGCGAGCTGCTGCTCGCCGTGGCGTTCGCGTCCACCCTCGGCAAGGTCGCCGACGAGAAGATGTGGACCACCGTCCGCCGCGCACTCGGCGGTCGGCCGGCCAGGCTGCGAGAGTTGGCCCGCCTCGACCTGCCCCGCTACGTCGAGCCGGGCGCCGAGTCCTGGGTCGAGGGCACGTGCGAGGCGGCCCGTCACCGGGCCTTCGTGCCGCGCGCGACCGGCGGCCACACCAGGGCCCAGGCCGCCGAGGACTGGCGCAACACCGACCACGTCTGCGGAAGCTCGGGCACCATGCGCGTGACCGAGCGCGACCTCGCGACCGGCCGGCACCTTCTGCACTGGTTCTGCGGGCGGCACCGCGAGCAGGCCGCGCGCGTCGCCGAGCAGCTCGCCGAGCAGAACAAGCGGGCGCCGGAGCCGGTCCCGAACGCCGGCGGCCTGCTGCCCTCCTACTTCGCGGCGGACTGGCTCACCTTCTACCGGTGGGCGTCCTGGCTGGCCTGGCAGCCGCCGTCGTACGGGGTGTGCGCCGACGACTGGCCGGCCGCCGAACATCCGGTGCCCGCGCACCCTCGGCTGCGGCTCATCCCGGGGGACGTCGCAGAGTCCGCCGGTCAACCCTGATCACTTTCCGTATCCCTCCCACCCCGGGCCGTTGATGCTCCTATCGGCTGTCAAGCGGCTGTGAGCCAGTCGCGGTAGGCGTTGGCGAGGGTGTCGTCGCGGCGGGTGCCGCGCTCGATGGTGGAGATGACTGCGGGCCAGACGCCGAAGTGGTTGGCGACGGCGGTGAGGGTGATGTTCTTCGCCCGGCGTGCCGGTCGCAGGTCGGCGATCTCGGGGACGGCGACGGTCGTGGTGAGGCAGCGGAAGATCTCCCGGGCGATGGCCCGTTTCAGGAGACGGATGATCTCCTTCTTCGTTCGGCCGGCCTTGGTCTGGCGGTCGACGTAGTCGCGGGTGCGCTGGTCGCTGGACATGCGCACGAGGGCTATCCGGTAGAGGGCCGCGTTGGCCGCGCGGTCCCCGCCGCGCGAGAGGCGGTGGCGGTTGGTCTTGCCGCTGGACGCGGGGACGGGGGCGACGCCGCACAGGGCCGCGAAGGATGCCTCGGTGCGCAGGCGGTCGGGGTTGCCGCCGGCGGTGATCAGCAACTGGGCGGCGGTGTCGGGGCCGACTCCGTAGGTGGCGCGCAGGCCGGGGTTGAGGCCGGTGACGAGGTCGTCGAGTGCGGCGGTGAGGGCGTGGTGTTCCTCGGTGAGGGCCCGGACGCGTTTGGCGAGGGTCCTGAGCGCGGTCAGGATTGCGATGCGGATGCCGTCGCCGGTGGGGCGGAGCCGGGCGAGGGCCTCGATTCGTTTGTCGCCTTGCAGGGCACCGTACTTGGCGCGGATGTCGTCGGGGGCGCCGATGAGGGTGTGCCCGATCTGGTTCAGTGTGGCGGTGCGGGCCTTGACCGCGGATCGGGCCGCGTTGTGCAGGGCTCGGATGCCGGTGATGGTGTCGTCTTTGGGGGCGCTGGAGGCCCGGCCGGAGAGGACCGCGCGGGCGGCGGCGTAGGCGTCGATGGGGTCGGACTTGCCGATCCGGCGGCGCTCGGCCCGGTCGGGACGGTTGACCTCCACCACGGTCAGGCCGGCCTGGCGGGCGGCGCGGGTGAAGCCGGAGCCGTAGGAGGAGGTGCCCTCCACCCCGATCGCGGTCACGGTGCCGTGGGCGGTCAGGAATGCGATCGCCGCCGTGTAGCCGGGCGTGGTGGTGGGGAACTCGGCGTCGGCGACGTGGCCGCCGCGGTCGGTGACGACCGCGACGTGGATGGTGTCGGCGTGGGAGTCCACCCCGCCGAACACCGTGTGATCCGTGGCGTCCGGGCTGCCTGGTCCTGTCATGCTGGTACTGCCTTCCTAGCCGGAGGCGGCCCGGCCGGGTGGGGCAGACAGGACACTGAGGGGGCCTCTGGCCAGGCTCCTATAAGGTCATGCTCCACCCGGCCGGGGCCATCGAGAACGGGCCCGGCAGCCGGACAGAACAACTCCAGGACAGCCCAGCAGGGCGTCAGTCAGTGGCAGAGCCACGACCACCGGAGACCCAGTTACGACTATCAGTGTCAGTGGTGGGTTCTATGGTGCTGCTCCGCGCACGTGGAGTTTGTTCGGAAGGAAGTTGCCTGCCGTGAGTCACCCCCTTGAGCGAGCACGGGGCCGGATCTCCTCCGGCACCACGTACACGGTGCTGGACCTCGCCGAGCTCCTGGGCGTCTCGGTGCAGTCGATCCGCGCGCTGCACCACGGCGGCTACCTGCCCGGCGTCGAGTGGTCGTCGATCCCCGGCCGGGGCGGAGGCCGCTACACCTGGCCGGGCGAGCAGCTGCTCACCTGCCTCGACATGAACCTCGACGACCTGCCGCCGCTCGACCACGACCGGTACGACCCGTCAACACTGTGGCGGCTCGGCTGCGGCTGCGAGGACTGCACGGCCTGGCACGCGCAGAGCACCAGGGCGTACCGGCGCCAGGCCGCAGAACAGCAGTTCCCCGCAGCGAGGCGCGAGGAGCTCCTCGCCCTGGTGCAGGCCGGCACGGACGTGAAGACGGCGGCGCCGCAGGCCGGCGTGACGCACCACCAGGTGTACGCCTTCGCGCGCACCGACGACGAGTTCGGCCGGCTCCTCGACGCGGCGGCCGAGGCGCTGTGCGTGTCCGCGGCCGACTCCCGGTGCGGCACCCACGCCGGATACCGGCACCTCTCCTGCCGCGGTACGGCCTGCCGCAAGGCCCACGCTCCCGAGACCCGCCGGGCCCGCACCCCGCAGTGACCACTTCACCGCCCGTCCCCGCGGCGGGCGGCCACCACCTCGCGCCGCCGACCGGCGGCCCCATCCATCACCGGAGGTCCCGTGTCCACCATCCCTCTGCACGAGATCGAGATCCCCGCAGCCGAGGACGGCGCGGTCAAGCCCTGGCGCAAGCGCCTCGAAGCGCTCGACGAGACGAAGCGGGGCGGGTACGTGTGCGTCGGTTCCTGGGTGGAGCCCGGGGCCGTGTACCGGCTGCCCGCCGGGGCGCTGATCGTGGGCGTTGACCGCACCTCGGAGACCGCCCGCCGGGTCCGGCTGTGGCGCGTCACGACCAAGGGCGAGCTCACGGCCACGCGCGACAGCGTGTTCAAGTCCTACGCCGCGGAGTTCGGCGACGGAGTCCGCAAGACCCTCCGCTCGGCGCTCGACAAGTACCCGCCCACCCACCAGGGCCCGCAGCTCGTGCGAGCGGCTGCGCCCCAGGCCCCGCAGCCGAACGAGCGGGCCGACCACTGCGCACTGTGCCGCAGGCCGGTACCGGCGGGCGCCGGCCTGCTCGTCGGCAAGCCCGGAAGCCGCGAGGTGCAACACAAGCCGGGCGAGTGCCCGCCGCTGCGCAACGAACGCGGACAGCGCTGCTCAGCGTGCGGGGGCTGGGTCGAACCGGGCGACGGCCTCCTCAGCAGCCCAATCGAGGGGGTGTGGAACGTCCGCCACGACGGGACGTGCCCGCCGGAAGCCGAGCGTCAGGCCCCTCCCCCGCCGCCGCGGCGCCGCAACGAGCGGGCAGGCACGTGCGTGCGCTGCGGGCAGGACGTCGCCGAGCTCGACGGCTGGCTGATCCCGCCGGCGGCCGTCGGCGGGTCCTGGTCGGTGGAGCACGACGGCGAGTGCCCGCCGCCGGCGGATCAGCACACCGGGCCGACGTGGCGGATCACCGCGGGCGTGCCCGGCCGGTACGAGCCGGTCCCCAGCTCGTACTGGACGCTCGGTCAGGTCGGCCGGTTCGAGGTCTACGAGTGGGAGCAGCCGGTACCCGAGGACGCGCCCGGCCTGGTCCGTGTGCACGGGATGCCGTCGCTGATCGGCGTTGTCGTCTCGGAAGAGCGGCCGTGGTACTCCCGGGATGAGGACGGCGACTCACCGAGTGACGACCTGATCGGGGAGAGCGGTTGGTTCTTCTCCGGCCGGGTGCGGCTGGCCACCGAAGAGGAGGCCGCGCCGCTGCTCGCCGAGGAGGGCGAGGCCGCCATCGACCGCGCCCTCGGCGCCCGGGTCCGGCTGGTGCTGTCGTGGCGCTACCCGCGCGAAGGCGCCCGCTACCTGCCGGCCGACGAGCTCGCCCAGGAGCTCGCCGACGTCGAGCTCGTCGAGCTGCGCACCCGGCCGGCCGCCGAGTGCACAGCCATCGGCCGGGGCCTCTACCCCGAGCGGGTGTGGATCGCCGAGGGGCGCGACTGGGTGATGACCACCGCGCACAACGGCATGGACGGCGACGACTGGTCGCTGAGCAACTGGGGCCGGGAGATCGCGCTCCTGCACCCGATGACCGACGAACTCCGCCGCCTGGTGGACGACCTGACGGCCCGCTACGGCGCCGGCACCGCGGCCTGACCCGCAGCCACCCGGGCCGTGAGCGCGGGGCCCCCACGGATGGGGCC